>JALVVU010000186.1 GCA_027023255.1 Desulfurococcales archaeon | reverse complement strand
GGCGAGGAGGGCGGCGATTAGCGCTGGAACCACGTAGAACACCCTCCCAACCCAGGAGTACGCGTAAACCATTAGCGTGCTTGAGAAGTCGCCCTTACCGCCGAAGGCGTGTGAGAAGCCCCACGCGATTAGGGACATGAGGAGCCACGCTACGATGTCGATCACCAGCAACGCCCCTGCCAACACGACAGCCCCACCGAGAAGTATCATAGAGATTAAGGGTGAGGGCAAGTACCTCGCTATCCATGAGACGGCGGAGATCGTTGATAGTGAGGTCGCTAGGCTGAAGATCACGAGCGTTGCTAGCGCGTAACCCACCCCCCTACCCTCCGCAACCATTATCTTGAATGCCGTCTTAGGCGACGTCAGCAACGATCCTAAGTCATATATTAGATCCAACATTTCACCTCATAATCCATGTAGAATCTAACCATATATAAACTTTACCTAGATTAGAAGACTACGATATTTAAGAGCGAGAAGAAAGGCTTAATAGCTGCGTGCCCAAGCAATCGGGGACTTTAGGATATGGATTCACTTAAGCTAAGTAAGTTAACCTGCTACCTAGGTTTAGTAGCGTACGTCACAGGCATAGTGACTATAGGTGTGGCCATCGCCATCAACCCCTGGTTTAATGTGTGGAACAATGCATTAAGCGATATGGGGCGTGTCGGGCTGAGCAATGCCTGGGTCTTCAACACGGGCTTAATGGCGACCGCCGTGATTGCTGTAGCGTACGCTACGTGCCTAGTTAAGGTGTTCAGAAACTCACTAACGCATTTAGCGGCTGGCGTGTACTTAGTTGCCGTCGCTAACCTGTTCCTCATAGGCATGTTTCCAGAGGGCACTAAGCCTCACTGGACGGTGTCTTACGAGTTCTTCCTCCTAATGATCTTCACGTACCTGCTTAACGCCCCCGCCTTGTGGTTGGAGGGGCTTAAGAAGCATGCGTTGGTTAACCTGGCGTTATTTGCCTTGGGCTTAGGTGGGTCCATCGTGATTAGCTGGCCATCCATCGCCACGCTCGAGCTGTACAATATTGCGTTAATGGGTGTGTGGTACGTCACGATGTTCAGCGCCGTTAGGGCCGTCGCTAGGTCTTCGAGCACCACGTGTCAGCAAGTTCTTAATTAAGGGGTCAAGGCTTAACTTAATGGATATGCTCCATGAGCGGTGTTGAGGACCTCAGGAAGCTTGGGTTGAGGACGCTCCCCTACTCATCCCTTGCGTACCTCTTACTACTCATAATTGCTGACGCCTACCTCTCCGCAACTAAGGCCGGGTCGCTCTACCTGCACATGCTCGACATGTTCGGGAGTAGGTTGGTCGTTGCCTTATTCGTGGCTGTTCAGGGGATCGTCGCCCTGTGCGCGCCCCTCATCGGGTTCGTTAGTGATGGGTGGGCACGTAAGTTCAGGCGATCACTACTCCCACTCACCGGTATGGTGGCGGGTTTTACGGGGTTCTTGATAGTGGGTTACTTAAGCACCGTCCAAGCGGTTTCGGGCTTAAGCGTGGTTGCCTTCCCGTTGGGCTTGGTGCTGATTTACTTCAGCGTTATCGCTGTTGAGGTGCCTGCCCTCGCAGTCATAGTTGATGATTTCCCGCCTTACCAGAGGTTAGGGTCGTGTCAGTAACGATGTTCGCTTACTTGGCCGCAGTGTCCGTGTCCTTCATGGTTAACGCGTACTTAGTGCCTGCAGAGGTCCTCACCCTCCCCACCGCCCTTATACCGGCTACCGTCATGGCCACCTTAATCCTGATTGCTGTCGTCGCTAGGCACGTTACCCATCGGTCAGGGGAGGGGGTTAGAGGCAGGTGAGAGGCTTGAGGGTGTGAGGGTAACTAGCTTTGGTGGGGCTGTGCGGGCGCTGGGCAGGGTTAAGGGTATTCGGGAGCTTTACGTCTCACTATTCCTGGTGTACATAGTGTTCACTGCCGTAACCGCTACCCTAGCGCCCATGCTTTGCGAGGAGCTTGAGGGGTGGTCACCGAATGTGCTACAGTTCGGAACCCCGATACCGGAGAGTATTGAGCGCCTGACCTACGTTATTGAGGTGCTATTCAACATTGGGGCGATGCTCGGAGCCCTTGCCTTCGTCCCACAGTCCAAGCTCCTGGACTACAGGGAAGTACCCTTAATTGGTGAGGTGTTGTTCATCACGTGCTTAATCCTTGGTGTCCACCTAGCCACGACGCCCGCAGGCTTCGCCCTAGCCGCGCTCTCGGGCTTCGGTTCCTTCATAGTCTTCACGATCCTCTATCCGTCGCTGGCGGCCGAGCCCTTAAATCCTGGGGTGGTTTACGGGTTCTACACGCTCTCCTACAGCTTAGCGTACGTCGCCGGACCCTTCCTAGCCTTCGGTCTTCACGCAGTACTTCACTCCTTCAGGATAGTATACGCTGTTCTCGTGATCCCGATAATTATCTCGATTGCCGCCGGTATGAGGATACTTAGGTGAGTAACTCCTCCCTATGCAACGACTTGAGCTTAAGAAATTATTGGAGAAGGGAAAAGACGTTCAGCATTCCTCATTCAAACATTCTTTCTCTTTCGTAGTTCCTTATGTCCTGTAATAACCTATTCTTCTCTTCCTCTAACTTCCTTATCCTTAACCTCACCAGCTCTCTCCCTCCTCCACGTATTTCCTTGCCTCGTCCTCAGTAACCTCTACTACTAATTCCGCCACTTCACGGTATACTCTCCTAGCAACACCTTTCTCAAGGTACTTTCTTGCTTCCCTTAACTTCCCTTAACTCGCCGTACACGACGGAATTTGATTGCTAGATATGGACATGTCATTAAAAGCATTAAGTGCGTCTCTCCCATTAAATTAGGGTGCTTGATGGTTGAGGGTGCTTATTCTCGGGGCTGGTAGGGTTGGCTCGCTAGTGGCTTCCGACTTGAGTAAGGATTACGAGGTTTGGGTTGTGGATAGGGATGAGGGTAGGTTGGCTCTGCTTAAGGGCTTCGCTAACACTGTTAGGTTCGATGCCTCCTCGCCTGAGGGTGTGGCGGGGCTTGCGAAGGGCTTCGACTTAATCGTTAATGCGTTGCCCGGGCATGTGGGCTTCAGGGTTCTGAAGGCCTTAGTTAGTGTGGGTAGGCCTGTGGTGGACGTGTCCTTCATGCCTGAGGACCCCTTAGTCCTTGATGGGGAGGCTAGGAGGGCTGGCACGCCAGTAGTTGTTGATGCTGGGTTCGCTCCAGGCCTAAGTAACATGTTCGTGGGGCGGGCCCAAGCGCTGCTTAAGCACCTTAAGAACGCCGTGATACTTGTGGGTGGCCTCCCGAAGGAGCCTAAGCCACCCCTCTACCATCAGGTACTCTTCTCGCCTAACGACCTGATGGAGGAGTACGTGAGGCCGGCCAGGATGGTTAAGGGAGGGGAGGTGGTTGAGGTGGACCCGCTAAGCATCATTAAGGAGGTTGAGGTAGGGGGCTTCAGGCTTGAGTGCTTCCCAAGCGACGGGTTAAGAACCTTACTACGCACGGTTAAGGCTGAGAACATGTCGGAGTGGACCCTAAGGTGGCCAGGCCACCTAAGCAGGATGAGGGTCCTGAAGGAGCTGGGGTTCCTGAGGAGGGAGAACCTCCCGTACACACTTAAGGTCATAACCCCGCTAATGACCTACGAGTCCCCCGACATGTCGTTAATGGAGGTTCGCTGCGAGGGCCTCGACGGCAGGGAGCTCCGCTACACACTATACGATGAGGCATCAGGAGGCGTGACGTCCATGGCTAGGGTGACGGGCTTCACCGCGGCCGCCATAGCGAGGCTCGTGCTGAGGGGTGAGGCGGAGGCTGGGATCAACCCGCCCGAGGTGCTGGGGATGCGTGAAGACACCTTCGAGTACGTGGTGAGCGAACTCAGGGTCAGAGGCGTTAGGCTGGAGAGTAGGGTTTACGGGACTTAAGTTCAGCGCGTCAGGCAAGTGACTTAAACACCTATTTGGGAGCCAGTTTTTACTTTAAGTTACTGGGTCTTTCCCGCACTGGATGTTTCCGTGGTGGGGCGGTCGGTAAGGGGTTCGGTAGGCGGTGTCACCCTACGCCCCCTATACCCTCAGTCACGTCCCCCATCGTTGCTGGTATTGAGGGTACTTAAGTGGGTTTTCCGGAATCGCTTTATCACGTAATCGTGTCTGGGGGGATAGAGGAATCTTGTTAGTTCGGTTGGGTGACGCACTTTAGTCCTGCCTCAAATACCTTGTCTCCCGCGCTAACCTTGAGTAAGTGTGTGCCGGGCGGTAGGGTTAGGCGTAGTAGAACCTCCTCGTACGCCCCTACATTCACTAGGGCTACGTTCCTAGAGATCAGGGTCTTACCGCTCGAGGGGTCCACTACCTCAACGTTTAAGCTGCCCGGCCTCCCGTTGAAGAACCATACCCACACGTAGGTGACGTAGCACCCGTTACTTAGTCTCTTCGGCGGTGATACTAGGGTTGCGAAGCTTCTGGTCGAGCCGTTAGCTATTACCCAGCCCTCGGTGCTCTCCGGCTTAGTGCCCACGACCTCCATGGAGGGAACGCATGAGGTCGTGTTGGGGATGCTACTTGCTTCCCCCACCTTCTCTGCTTCGAGGGTGAAGCTCACCTTCCCGTCCCCGCTAGCGTCGAACCACGAGAGCTTGAGGGTGAGTACGTACTCGCCGGGCTCGATGGTTATTGGGGCGTCCCAACCCAGTATAATGTTCATCGTCCTGAAGCAGTTAGTTCCCTTAACCACCATGCAGGGCATCAGTATGCTGTACGTTCTCGACCCATCGACGCTCCTTAAGATCGCCTTACCGCTGAGGGCTAGGCTAACGTTCCCCTCGAAGACCACGTCCGTGACCCTGAACACTACGGGTGTTTCCTCCCCTAGCCTCAGCCGCGTCACGTTAGGTAACGTCTCCTCACCACGCTGCGACGTCACGTTAAGGCTAACCCTCACTGCCGTGGGTGGAGGGACGGACACGTTAACCTCCACACCCACCCTCAGTAGTGAGGGACCCGCAAGTAGTGCGGCCGCCGCGACAGCGATCAGAACACCTAAAACCACGTACTTGACCATCGGGCTAAGCATTACTCAACTCACCACGCAACCTGCGCACGCATTTTGAATAAATCTAAACAATAGAACAGCAGTAGTCATGCATGAGCAAGCACTCGAACACATCGTTTTAAGAAGCCAGCCCAGCATACCTAACGGGCAACCCGCATGTCCACCGACGCTGATGGGGAAGCTGAGGAAGTGAGGGAATGGAGGGAATGGTTTGAGGTAATGCTCCGCGATGCCCCCGTAGCCATATACTACCCAATCTGCGGTGGGGCGGCCGAATGCGTTACTGCCTGCCCCCAAGGGTGGGGGATTTGGGAATTAAAGCCCATGAAGGCGCCGTTCCTCAGCTTCGGGTACGGGGTTAGGTTAAGGCCAGTCATGGTTAGGCCGGAGCTCTGCCGTAAGTGCTTCGAATGCGTGAGGGCCTGCCCGAC
>JALVVU010000185.1 GCA_027023255.1 Desulfurococcales archaeon | reverse complement strand
TAGACCTACGTAGGGAGGTCATGGCTAGGAACTTAAGGTTCAGGCACGCCGTCGTCAAGGCGTTAAGGGAGTTCTTCGACTCGAAGGGATTCGTGGAGGTCGAAACCCCCTACCTAGCGAGGAGCACTCCCGAAGGTGCCAGGGACTTCCTAGTCCCCTCAAGACTCCACCCGGGGAAGTTCTACGCGCTAACCCAGTCACCCCAGCTCTTCAAGCAACTCCTAATGATAGCGGGTCTAGGCAAGTACTACCAGGTCGCGAGGTGCTTCAGGGACGAGGACCCGAGGGCTGACAGGCAGCCCGAATTCACGCAATTCGACCTCGAAATGTCGTTCGTGACGCGTGAGGACGTCATGGGCGTCGTTGAGGAGGCTATGAAGTACCTATTCAGGAAGGTGATGGGTAAGGACCTAGAAACACCGTTCCGGAGGATTCCCTGGGCGGAAGCCGTTGAGAAGTATGGGACTGATAAGCCTGACCTGAGGTTCGGGGCCACGCTACGCACCGTGACGGACGCGGTCTCAGACCCATTGAGCGTCGGTGAGGGTGAGGTTGCTAGGGCATTAACGATTCAGTTACCTAGTGAGAAGCCCGGCAAGCAACTCAAGCTAGTGAAGAGGATGGTCAAGGACTTCATGGAGGCAAACAAGATAGGGAAGTACGCCTACGTAGCACGCATCGGTGGCGGGGTAGCCAGCAACCTAGGTGGTGAGGCCGGCAGGGAAGTCGCTAAGGCCCTCACCCTCAGCGAGGGTGAGGTAGCGATCATCGCGGCAGGCCCGTACCTGAAGGTCTCGGAAGCCCTAGGCGACCTAAGAAACGCCCTCGGCCGCGCGTTAGGCCTAGCCAAGCCCGGCGAGTACGTCTTCACCTGGGTAATCGACTTCCCACTATTCGAGCTCGACGAGGAAACCGGGCGACCAGTACCGCGCCACCACCCATTCACCTCCCCAATGCCTGAAGACATACCCAAGTTAGACGAGGACCCACTCTCCGTGAAAGCACAAGCATACGACCTAGTCCTAAACGGTTACGAAGTAGCGGGAGGCTCCATAAGGATCCACGACAGGGAACTACAGGAAAAAATACTCGCCATGATGGGGCTAAGCAAGGAGGAGATGGTGGACAGGTACGGCTTCCTACTCGAAGCACTAGAGTACGGAGCACCACCACACGGCGGCATAGCCATAGGGCTCGACAGGCTCGTAGCCGTACTCCTAAACGAGGAATCCATAAGGGAAGTAATAGCGTTCCCCAAAAACAAGGACATGACCGACCCGCTCACAGGCGCCCCCTCGAAACCACCAGAAGAGTACCTACGGGACCTACCATGGCTTAAAATCAAGGAACAGTAACACATGAAAAGCTAGCTTGAAGAAAAACATTCTCAAGAACCATCAATACACGCAAAAACATTAAAATGACGTAGCACGCGCTAAGCCACTCAAACACCTCCAGCTAAAATTAAATAACCCTTAAAGATAACGCAAGGTACTGCACAATACATAACCTACCCGATACAAAATATTTATAAATATTTAAACATTTTAAGATCCTACTTTTGAGACACCTAAATATATTTTTCCCATCTAATCAGAGAAAATCTAGATATGCAGGAAATAAATAACAATAAAGAGAACACTTACCCTGATGAACCTAATGAAGAAAACGTGGACGGCTAAGCTACCCTTCGCAATAACGCTACTGCTGGCATTACTCATTGGAACGTGTGCATTAAGCACTGTAAGTGCTAGGAGTCCCACTAAGAGCCCCATTAAAGGGGACAAAATCTCTGTTAATGTGTACTCAGACGAGTACGAAACCGTGTTAAATGCACGAGGCGGTGCTCAAGTAGTCGCAGGGCAGATAGTAGCAATTAAATACTCAGAGGGAAGAATCCTCAGTGCCTCAACAGGTGATCTAGGATGCAGAAACGTCGCCTTTGGATGGAGTTGCACTTGGAGTAACCCATACTGGGAAGTAGACACCACGCCAGGCGACTCCCACGCCTATGTGAAGATACAACAGAAGGTGAGTTCTCCGTGGGGACTCTGGGAGGAAGAAGGTGACCTCTGGAACAGAGTGTATTATTATGGCGGGTATAACGTCTACGTATACGGTAACTATGTAGGGAACATGGGTCCTTACTCAGTAGAAAAGGTTTGGGATCTCTTTCAGACGATCTCTCAGATAGTATCAGTAGTAATAAGCTTAAAGTGAGAGGCGAATGGAACTAAAAACAAAAATTAATAATTTTTTCTCTTTAAAGTAGTGGCTGTTCCCTGATCCCTAAGAAAAAGGGCGTCTGAATCCTTGTGGTCTGAGGTGCTGTTGCAATGGGGAAGCTTGGGAGAAGGGAGAGGAATGTCCTGACAATAGTGTTCGTAGCTCTGATAGTTTTCGGACTGGTAATTAATTTCATTCCCACACTTAGGTATTTCCTGATTATGTACCCTCATCAGGTGAGTATTGATTCCGATAGGGCTTACGAGAAATATAACGTTGACTTGGGCTTCGCGTTGGTTAAGATAAATAAGACACCGACCAAACCCTTAACCATTGTATTTACTGGTAATGAGTGTAGCGTGACGTTTAGACATTTAAACAACGCTACTGGATTCGCCTATGAGGCTGTATGCAATCTTACCCTTTCCTTCCCATTTAATGGGTCTCAGAGGAACGTTACTATTCGCTCCTCAGGGGTTATTAGGGGTGACTCGCCCCTTGCTAAGCTCTTAATCATTAACGGGTCAGGTGATAGGTTGAATATTAATGTTTCTGGACTGAATGTCACGGTGAGGAAGGTTCCGCCGAATGTGGTTTCTTCCGGAAACTTACTTACTGTCCACTTTTACCTTAAGCCTGTGGGCTACTATGGTAAGGGAATGATCCTTAATGCCAAAATTGATAGGTTTACGTACTTAACGTACTATGTTGCGGGTAAGGGTAAGTTACTGCTTGCCTCATACGTTGACTTTATTGACAGGAGGAGGGGGAGTCATTATGACATACTTGGTAAAGATAAAGTGACGGCCCAGATCCTTGAGATGATGTTAAAGGGTAGTTCTTACGAGGATTTAATGTTGAGGAATAGGGGGAAGCTGGATAACGTGAACGTTATGCTTAGCTTAAATTATACGAACGTGCGTTTAGTGAATGACGTTGTCGGGCGGATACTATTTGACCTTACCTTCACGTACTTCCCGATTAACTTAGTGTTGATTGTTGTGGGGTTCATAGGGCTGGTGGTTGTGCGGAGGAGAAGGATATGATGTTGCAGGCGGTGAACCTTACCAAGCGCTTCGGTAGGGTAGTGGCGTTAAGGAATGTTAGCTTCGAGGCGGATGCCGGGAGGGTTGTCATCATAGGGCAGAACGGTTCTGGTAAGAGCACCTTGTTAAGCATTATGTTCGGCGCGCTACGCCCGACGGAGGGGGTTCTGAGGGTTGATGGTTACGAGCCCTACAAGCTTAGGGAGAGGGCCCCCAAAGATATGAGCATAGTTTTCGAGAGACCTACCTTCGATATTAGTGTTAGGGTTCGCGACGTTTACGAAGTGCTTTCGGGGTACGGGGATAGTGATTGCCTCAGCTTCTTCTGGGAGGGGTTAGGCGTTAGGGACTTCAGGAATACTGCGTTGCCTGACCTCTCCTCAGGTGAGAAGCAGTTAGTGCAGTTAATGCAGGCCTTCTGCAGGGAGAGCAGGTTGAAGATCCTTGACGAGCCATTCTCCCACGTCGACGTCAGGCATGTTGGGTTAATAGGTGACTACATCCTGCGGCGAGGATTTAGCGTGGTGTTCACAACGCACGTCCCTGAGGAGGCTGAATGGCTGGGGGAGTACTTCGTTATGCTAAGGGATGGGGAGGTGGTGTGGCATGGCGGGCTAAGTGACCTGGAGAGGGAGGGGGTCTATGAGGTTTACTTGAGGGGCGAGCCACCTGAAGGCGTTGAGGTTCTGGCGAAGTTCGGGTACGTAGCCATAGTTAGGTCTGATTACGATGAGTTAGTTGAGCTCGTGAGGCGCGGTAGGGTGAGAGGCTTCCGGAGGCTGGGGGTGAGGAGGTATTTCTAGGGCTCTTAAATGGTACTTTAAGAACTTGTTCCCTCTAGAGGTAATCACTCCGTTCATAGCTGTCTCGCTGTTTGTGGAGCTCCTCCTTTACTACTTCGCAGAAGGTTCTCCCTTAGACCTTAGGATGCAGATATTCGGCGGGTTGCTTATGCTGATGACTCTCTTCTTTAATCCTGCTTACGTGATCTCGGGGTTGGCTCACGTTGCTAGGTCAGCCGATATGACGGTCTTCGAGGCCTCGATGTTCGGGAGTTGGAGGGACGTAGCCGTAGCTAGGACACTGTCGTTACTGATCTACATGACTCCTTACGCCATTATGCAGGCAATAGTGACTTACCTCGTATCTAGTCTGTGTTTGCTAGGTCCCTACGTCATTATGGGGGTAGTGCTGTCCATTTACCTCTACTCTGGCATAGCGCTGGCTCTTTCATTAATTAGGAGTAGGACTGCAACCATACTCACCTCAGCCCTAGCGCTCTTCATGGCCCCTATTTCGGTAGCTATACTCTTCCTAAACTACGGGACATTCCACGCTAAACTCTCGGGGGTCGTAGCAGTAATGACCTATGTCCTGAACCCCTCACTCACATACTGGTACGCAACCACTACAAACTCGGTGACTGTGAGCCCCTCCCTAGGCTTGATGGCATGTGCCTTTGTGATGGTCGCAATGTACGTAGTGTTCCTCAAATGTTTTGATAGGGTGGAAATTAAGGTTTAGAAGCTCTGCGCTCTTAGAGGAGCTCAGGACACTACTCTAACAGGCATTCTGTGACGTGTTTTAACGGGTGAATGTTAATTGTTTATGAATAGTAGTATATACGGTATTTTTATTAGTTGTGCTCCTGAACATTTCAGGAAAAAGGTGGTATCGAATGTTGAAAGCCTTAGCAGTGCTTGCCGTGCTGGCCGTAGCGGTGGTTGGTGTGGGTGCTTACTTCATGGTGCATCAGTCTTTGCCCCTGCCCGCAACCGGGACAACTACCTCAGCAACACCCACGGAAACCACTCAAACAACGCAGCAGACAACAAGTCAGGCAACAAGCACAAGCTCCTCATCACCCGCTACATCGACTGAGCCGGCAACCGTGACAACTCAAGAACCTCAACCGACGACTACTTCATCAGCACCCCCTCAAACAACGAGTACCTCAACCACGACGCAGGTAACGAGCACAACCCAAGCAACATCATCATCTACTTCGTCAACATCAGCAACACCTAGTGAAACGGAAACCGAAGAAACTCAGACAACGCAGTCAACGACCAGCACGACAACCTCGCAGGAAGTCAGCGTTAGCTCCGTATACACGTTCCAGTCATTCCTAGCTAACTACTCGAAACTCAAGCTGGACTACAGGCACGTGAACGCCACAGGATACGAGATAACAGCATCACTAACAATAACTCAA
>JALVVU010000184.1 GCA_027023255.1 Desulfurococcales archaeon | reverse complement strand
AAGGACTTAGGGATTTCATAAAAGGTCTGGGCTTCCGAGGATTGAAGTAGGTAGGGTTGGGTGCGGTTTCTATTCCGTAGGTCTTTTAAGGCTTCTTTTTGAGGATATATGGTGTGCTTATGAGTTATCTTTCCCCTATGAGCTTGTTGGTGATCCCTAGTTCCCGTTACCCGCTTCTCGGTCGGGCGGGGGAGGGAGCTAAGGGAAACGTGATAAACCAGCCTACAGAAACCAAAAACCGTAAGTAGGGAACGGTAACGGAGCTCCTTCAGCTACCCCTAATGCTCATCACCGGTCAGGGGGCATGACTCTCATCAACGGCTTTTAACTCATTCATTCTTTGCTCTTAACTTACTTAAAGTAATTCCTTACATGTTAGTCAGAAACCCAGATCTCTTAGCAGGGCGGATGCAAGCTCTTTTTCTTCAGCCTCAGTTAGTTTCTTAAGGCTTTCTAGGGGGATTATGAAGTACAGCTCCTCCTCGAAGATGTGGCCCCACCCAAGCTTTTGAATCCAGGAACCCTCACTACATCTAGTCAAGGTGTTCACTACCTCCTCAATCCTAGCGAATCCTGAGGACGTGTCATGGCAGCGCATGAATGCCCTCAGCGAGACCTTCACCTCGTTCTGGCCCGTTAGTGAGGCTATCTTAAGGGTACGCAAGGCATTTGACCGTAGGTAGCAGAGTAACGCGTCAATGAATGCCTGTGCTGCCCTCCTACACAGCTCACCACTCATATCTTGCTACCCGTGATTAAAACGTATAGAAAATATATTAATGGGGTAATGTACGATTCCACAATTGCCGCGATCAACAGGAGGATGAATATTATTCTGAATTTACTTAGAGCATACTTAAATGCCTTAAGGGGCGCACCTCTCTTAAGTAGAACCTTCTTTATGAACTCAACACCTACTTTCAAACCTAGAGCAGCTGAATACAGTATCGCCGTTAGCTCAATTATACCGTGCGGTAGTAACAATAAAATATTCCTAGTAACATCACCGTAAGTCGCTATGGACCCTACTATGAATCCATTAAACCAAGTTATCCCCAAGGGAGCTAGTAGAGTAACACCGAGTAATAGATTAACTATCGCTACCCTCAAGTTATTATAAAATATAATGAACGGCAACGAAAGGAATGTCTTAATGGGGTTCTTCTTAACGAAATCAGATACAGGTGCCAGCACCTCTTTCGTGGAGGAGGTTACACTCGATTTGTAATCAGGTGGTAGTAAAGCACCGTAAAGTATAGCAAGCACAAACACCGTCAGCACCACTATTGCCTCGACCTTCAATGATGAAACCCTACGTATAGATAGTTCTTGCCCTATATAGGGTTACGTTTAGGAAACGAAGATAAGTTCAGGAGTAAAGACATACGTAGCTCTGGAGCCCGGGACTTAAAACTGCATTGAGTTAATCGCCAGCGAGGTGATGGTGGATGCTACGAGTAATTCGAAGAGCTGGAAGTGTTAAGATGGAGAAGTACCTAGCTAGATACACCCTTGAATGGTTCAGGGAGAAGTACGGCAAGTTCACACCAGCGCAGCTAATGGCCATACCTAGAATCAAGAGGGGCGAGAACGTACTAATATCATCACCCACAGGTACGGGGAAGACACTCGCTGCTTTTCTCGCGCTAATCGACGAGTTGTACAGGCTGGGTGAGCAGGGTAAGCTTGAGGAGAAAGTATACGTTCTCTATGTCTCCCCTTTGAGAGCGCTGAACAATGATATGAGGAAGAACTTGATACCACCGATACTAGGGATCCGGGAGAAGGCAAAGGAGCTAGGGATAGAGTTACCTGAAATAAGTGTGGGTGTCAGGACAAGCGACACCACGCCCTCAGAACGGCAGAGAATGTTACGTCACCCTCCCCACGTACTCATAACCACGCCCGAATCACTGGCAATAATAATAACGGCCCCCAAGTTCAGAGAGAGGCTCAGGAACGTTAGGTGGGTAATAGTAGATGAGATCCATGAGCTAGCATCCAGTAAGAGAGGCGCTCACTTAAGCCTAAGCCTTGAGAGGCTCGAAGAACTAGTTGGGAGGAGAATACAGAGAATAGGCCTAAGCGCAACGATATCGCCCCTCGAGGTCGTTGCACAGTTTCTCGTAGGTTACGAGGATGACGGAAAGCCTAGGAACTGCACGGTTATCGACGCAAGATTCGTGAAACCCTTAAGGGTCAAGGTACTGTGCCCTAAGATAGATATCGTGAGGGCTTCAGCGGCAGAAATAAACGAGGCCATATACGATCTACTCAAAAAGATAATTAGCAAACATAGAACGACGCTAATATTCACGAACACACGAAGCGCCACAGAGAGGGTAGTCTATAAGCTAAAGAAGGTACTAAGTAGTGAGGGCGTTGCTAACGCGGATGACATAGAGGCACACCACAGCTCATTAAGTAGGGACGTCAGGCTTGAGGTTGAGGACAGGCTCAAGCGAGGCGAACTGAAGGCAGTAGTCTGTTCGTCGAGCCTTGAACTCGGCATCGACATAGGCTACATAGACGCCGTCGTACTACTCAGTAGCCCCAAAAGCGTCACCCGATTAATTCAACGCGTGGGGAGATCGGGGCATAACGTAAGTGACGTAAGTAAGGGCTACGTGATAGCGGTGGACAGAGACGACCTAATAGAAGATACGGTGCTAGCTAAGCTCGCAATGGAGAGGAAGCTAGACAGGATAAGGATCCCTGAGAAACCTCTCGACATGCTAGCCCAACATATAGTAGGCATGTCGCTCGAGAAGAAATGGAATATAAGGGACGCTTACCGGGTCGTGAGAAGATCGTTTAATTTCAGGAACCTAACATTCGATGAGTTCATGCGCGTACTAAGGTTCCTCGCAGGCAGGTACGAAGCTTCATTCACGGGTCTTGCTGTCTACTCTAAGATATGGTTGGACGAACTCGAGGGTGTTTTCGGCAGAAAGAAGTCAGCTAGGATGATATATTACTTGAACTCAGGCGCGATACCGGACGAAGCCAAAATAAAGGTACTCCTAGAAGGTCGCCGGTACGTTGGGAACCTAGATGAGGGATTCGTCGAGTACCTGGAGCCCGGAGATATTTTCGTGCTTGGAGGGAGAACGTACCAGTACGTAAGATCGGAGGGAATGAAAATAATAGTAAAACGAGCCGATAATCAGAGACCCACAGTACCAAGCTGGTTTTCCGAGATGCTTCCACTATCCTTCGACTCAGCCCTAGAAGTAGGCAAGTTCCGGGGATACGTAAAAGACCTAATCACTAAGCTAAGTTACGAAGAAGCAGTAAGCATTATCTCAAAACAGTATAAGCTAACGAAACATGCCGCAGCTCAGATAGTGAGTTACGTATGGGAACAGATGAAGTACACTGGAGGAATAGTGCCAACGAATAAGGAGTTAGCAATCGAGATATGGGAAGACCCGCAGGTAAACGGCACTGACGTAATCTTCCACTACCTCCTTGGAAGGAGGGTCAATGCAGCACTATCTAGAGCCTATGCCGCAGTGTTGAGTAGAATCGTCGAAGCTAGCGTAAGGGTAACCGTAACTGACAATGGCTTCATGTTAACTGTTCCGAGCTACGCACACGTAACTGAAAACGATGTAAGGGATCTACTAAATAGCGTGCGGAGCTCTAACCTACGACTAATATTGAGGAAAGCCTTACGGAGAAGCGAGATACTTAAGAGAAGGTTCAGACACGTTGCGGAGAGATCCTTCGCAATACTGAAAAACTATAAGGGTGTGGAAACCAATATTAACAGAAGGCAACTTAACTCCGAGACTCTCTTACGTATTGTAGAGAAAATCCCCGGGTTCCCATTATTAGAGGAAGCATACAGGGAGGTGATGGAAGACCATATGAACGTAAGTGACGCTGAGAAGGTACTTAAGTGGATAGAAGAGGGGAAGGTAAGGGTCACCATATTCAGGAGTTACGACGCACCATCCCCCTTCGCACACAACATAGTTGCGCAGGGATACAGTGACGTGGTCCTCATGGAGGATCGTAAGAAACTACTCCTCCGCCTCTATGAAGCCGTTATGCGTAAGGTTCGGGGGTGAGGAGATGGAGGAGGAAAAGGTATTATTGGTTGCCGGAACAACAAAGGATTACGTGAACGGTGAATTAAGAATAGGTGGTTCAGCCTACTACGCATTAACAGCCCTATCACACATTGACGTTGAGACAATAGTACTAACGAATTCATCATTCTTAAAGAGAGTATGTGGTAAACGAGGACGACACGTTATAGTAACGCCAAATCCCGAATTCGACATTATATACGAAATAACACTACCTGGAGAGAGCGGAGAGAGGGATCTAAGATTGCGTAGCGAGGTTAAAGCCTTCTCAGACCTAATAAATGAGGTCATCGATGATGATGCCTTAGATGGTGTGAAATCAGCGCTAATTTCACCAGTGGCGCAGGAAATCACAGTTGATGACGTGATACTAATCGCTAGATACATACCTCACGTAATAGTCGATATTCAAGGTTTAGTACGTATGTTTGATTCTAAAGGACGCGTGTGGATTGACCATAACTTAAGTCGAGAGGTAATTCGAAAGCTACGCAACGAAGACATCGTGATAAGGGGTGAGATTTCAGAGTTCCCGCCGGAATGCAGGGGGCCAGCCCTAGTTAAGTGTATTGAGGGCGGCAAGGCCCGAGCAGTACAGACCATGGGTGAAGGGCCCATCTATGTTGCATACCCTGATGGGCGTCTATGTATAGCTAACGCGCTTGACCATGCCTACGGGGATGATATAGGTGCGGGAGATGTCTTCTCAAGCATTATCGCCTTACATCTGCATAACCACGAACTCAAGTACGCGGTCGCGGCAGGGACTGCTGCCTCTTTCTTAAGGATAGCTAGGTCAAGAATACCATGGTTCTCCAGAAAGGAGCTCTACGTGTTAAGCAAGAAAGTTTTAGAGTGGATGAGGTGCTTACAGTAGGGAG
This sequence comes from Desulfurococcales archaeon, assembly GCA_027023255.1. Lineage (GTDB taxonomy): Archaea > Thermoproteota > Thermoprotei_A > Sulfolobales > NBVN01 > WAOL01. The sequence goes on along the minus strand of JALVVU010000184.1, from coordinate 16,793 downwards.
CAGTTAACGTGACCTGACAGTGGGCTTGGGGTGATGTGGCTGATAAGCATAATAGTGCCCACCTACAATGAAAGAGAAAACATTGAGGAACTGGTCAAGCGTATCGATGCCTCGTTAAGGAAGGAAGGTCTGAAGTATGAGATAATAATAGTCGATGATAACTCACCTGACGGGACGGCTGACGTTGCAGAGAGCCTAAGCTCCAAATACCCCATAAAGGTAGTGAGGAGGCCCGGTAAATTAGGTCTCTCCTCCGCGGTTCTTGATGGATTCAAGGTGGCTGAGGGTGATTTAGTAGTTGTTATGGATGCAGACCTCCAGCACCCGCCGGAGGTTATCCCGAAGTTAGTGAGGACTGCTGCGAATGGATGCGACATAGTGATAGCGTCCAGGTACGTTAAGGGAGGATCGGTAGGGGAATGGTCGGTACTACGAAAGCTAATATCTAAGGGTGCAACGTTAATAGCCCGTATACTCCTGCCCCAAAGCCGGAACGTAAAGGACCCAATGTCTGGTTTCTTCCTATTTAAGCGTGAGGTACTGGAAGGATCCGAGGGGCTAGATCCTAAGGGCTTCAAAATATTGTTGGAGATCCTAGTTAAGGGGCGCTACAGAAGCGTCTGTGAGGTCCCATTTAAGTTCGGTCAACGCTTCAAGGGTCAATCCAAGCTGGGTATGAAGGAAGTAATCAACTACGTTATCCACGTACTGACCCTCTCCCCTTCATACCTGAAGTTTGCTATCGTTGGTGGTATAGGGACTATAGTGAACCTAGCTGTCCTGTATGTGGAGAGGTACTTACTAGGCATACCGCACGTGATTGCTGCCCCCATAGCGATTGAGGTCTCAGTGCTGAATAACTTCACGCTAAACGACCTCTGGACCTTTAAAACCGCGAGGAAAGGTAGTTGGGTGTCACGTCTGGTGAAGTTCCATGGATCAAGCGCGGCTGGCATCCTAACACAGGTGGGCGTCTCGATAGGGACGTATGAATTCATAGTGCATAACTCGATCCTAGCGCAACTATTGGGCATAATCGCGGGGTTCATACTGAACTACGTGATTAGTAAGAAATATGTGTGGAAAGCTAAGTAAATGGGCAATTAGTTGTGCTTCGATACAGAAAATTAAAAAGTAACTCATGCCTGCTTCTTAAGCTCTATGGCGTACTTTATAGCTTCTATTATCTGCTTGTAACCGGTGCACCTGCAAATCATGCTGTTAAGTATTTCTTTGATCTCCTCCTCAGAAGCATTTGGCATGTTCTCAACGATCCAGTACGCAGCCATTATGAATGCTGGGGTACAGAACCCGCACTGAAATCCGAATTTCTCTATGAACGCCCTCTGCACTACTGAGGGCTTACCGGGTCTTGATAAGCCCTCCACAGTAAGGATCTCGGCACCGTCAGCCTCCGGGGCTAGGACTAGGCATGACTTAACGAGTCTCCCGTTCATTATTACGGTACAGATACCACACTCTCCTCTCAAACACCCTGCCTTAACACTGTTTATGTAGAACTTCTCCCTTAGGACGTCAAGTAACCTTTCATTAGGCTTAACGGCGACCTCCTTCTCAACACCGTTTACCTTAAGCCTAATTGTTATGGTTTCAGCCATCTTTACTTCACCCCCAACAACTTCCTGAGCAAGTAAGCTGTCACGTACTTCACGAGGTGGAGTCTGTACTCCCTCGTGGCCCTTACGTCACTTATTGGGCTGACCTTACTTAGCATGATGTTCACGGCCTCCTTAATTAGCTTGTTAAGTGGTTCATCTTTCTTGAATAGCTCCTCAACTTCCTTCACATAGACCGGTGTTGGTGCCACTGAGGCATAGGCTAGCCTAACCACACGTTCAGCGGGGTTATTCGGGTTAGCCACGAGTGCGGCTATGCCCACCAACGCTAGGTCCTCGGCCGACCTAACGGCCTTGAAGTACTCTCCCTTAGCTCCTGCAGGAGGCTCAGGAACCATTATCTTCGTTATAACTTCGTTCTCCTTCATCACGGTCTTCTTAACTCCCGTGAAGAACTCCCTTAAAGGTACTAACCTACTCCCGTTAACTGATGTTAGCTCTACTTTGGCGTCGTAGACCAGCAAGGCTGGTGCTGAGTCTGCAGCTGGTGACGCGTTAGCGATGTTGCCTGCAAGCGTTGCCCGCTCCCTTAGGGCAACGTCAGCGATTTTACGCACTGCGTCCCATAGCACGGGGTACTTCTCCTTTAGAAGGCTATTTGTTTCGAGCTCTCTGAGCGTTACTGTCGGGCCGATTATTAGTCCTGAACCCTCCTTATACTCAAGTACGTGTAGTTCCTTGATGCTTTTGATGTCTATCACGTGGGGAGGTCTCTTAACACCCATCTTCATGTCAACGAGTAGGTCTGTCCCGCCAGCAAGTATTGCGGCATCCTTCCCTAACTTGGCTTTAAGTTCCAGTAGCTCAGCGAGCGATGATGGTCTGTGGTACGTGAATGTTGGGAGGATCGTGCGGAAAGCGAGTACGGTTCTCATAGCTCACTCACCCCCTAGGAGGTACTTATCAAGTTCTTTGAGTAGTTCCGGTCTCTGCTCCTTGATGGCCTCCAGTAGGTTGTCAGGCGTTATCGGGAGCTTCTTGATTCTCACGCCGATCGCGTTGTATATGGCGTTAGCTATCGCTGCGGGCCACGCAATCATCGTTAGCTCACCCACTCCCTTGGCTCCGTATGGGGCGTTCTTCTGCCCAACGCCTAGGAACTCCGCAACCATCTCCACGGGGATGTCGCCTGCCCTAGCCACCTTGTAGTCCGTGAAGTTCGGGTTCAGTAGACGACCGTCCTTAGTGAGCTTCAGTTCCTCGTTGAGCGCTATGCTTATGCCCATCACAGCACCTCCATATGCCTGTCCGAGGGCGAGTCCCGGATTAATTACTGGGGTGTCAAGCACGGTGACCGCCTTAAGCACTCTGACACGCATGTTCAGCAGGTCTACCTCAACCTCCACTGCGCTCGTGCCGAAGGTCATGAAGGGCTTCGGCTCACCCCTCCCGGTTTCTGGGTCAAGGTATGTTGTCTGGGAAGGCACGTGAGAACCGCGCCCTATCAGCGGGCCGTGAATGGCGTTACCGTTGGGTAGTGTGTAACCTAGCGCCATCTCAGCTAATGATATGCACTCCCATGGCTTGCCCTTAACGCATGCTTTCCCGTCCTTGATCTCAATCTCGTCCTTAAACACGTTGAATACCCTGGCCGCGATCTCCTTCATTTGGTTCTTGAGGTCATCGAGTGCACGCATTAGTGCTTGACCCTCCGAGAATAGGCCCCGTGATCCCACGGTCTGCCACGTATAGGCGACTGAGTCCGTTGACCTTATTGGGGCAACCCTAACCTTCTCTACCGGTATCCCCAGTTCCTCTGCGACTATTTGAGCTAATGCGTAGATAGTGCCTTGACCCATCTCACCAGTACCTACTAGGACGTCGACGGAACCGTCTTCATTAACCTTAACTATGGCTGACGACGCGGCATTAGGCGGCTGAACCGGCCCTTTCCAGAAGGACGCTATCCCTATTCCGCGGAACTTCCAAGGCTCACCAGGTTTTTCTGGCTTCTTCCCCCAACTTATTAGTTCCGCAGCACGTTTCATCGTACCTGCTGGGTCTCCAGCGTCTTCCCTGACACGTACTTGGGTCGGTAAGTATGACTTACCGGGGACTATTGCGTTCTTGAGCCTAAATTCGAGCGGGTCCATGCCGAGCTTCTCGGCGAGCTGTTCGATCTGTTGCTCAAACGCGAAGTGCATCTCCTGCATTCCGAACCCACGGAAAGCAGTTGTTGGTACCTTGTTGGTATACACTGTTATTGAATCCACGTGGATGTTCGGCACCTCATAGGGTCCTGTTGGGACGAAGCCCACGGATCTCCCTATATTGACTGTGTAGTCAGCGTATGCTCCAGCATCTAAGTAGTACTCGCCGTAATGCGCTATAAGTTTGCCATCCTTGGTAGCACCGGTCTTCATCTTGAATAAGTATCCAGCTCTCTGTGCCATGAAGAGGAAGTTCTCCTCTCTGTTCAGCTCTAACCTCACAGGTCTGCCGCCAAGCTTCATGGAGAAGAGCACTGGGATGTGTTCGAGCAGAAGGCCTGCTTTACCGCCAAAACCTCCACCGATGAATGTATGATGCACTACGACTTTGCCAATAGGTAGACCTAGAGACGCGGCGAGGAGATGCCGCACCGCGAAAGGTGATTGATGTGACGACCATATCTCCACGGTACCGTCACTTAGTACTCGGGCAATTCCTACCCAGTTCTCCATGTAGGCATGACTTATTAGGGGCTCCCTGTACTCACCCTCAACTACAACATCTGCCTCCTCAAACCCCTTCTTGACGTTGCCCTTGCGTAACTTCAGGTAGTTAGCGATGTTAGTTCCCGGCCTTGGGTATATGAAGGATGCATGTCTATACTCCTCCATGTGTTCATGAATTAAAGGTGCATCAGGACGTAATGCATCCTCTATTGTAAGGACGGGCTCTAAGGGTTCATACTCAACCTCAATAAGTTCTGCAGCTTCCTCCGCAGCCTCGGGCGTCTCAGCAACTACGCCAGCAACAGGGTGTCCGTAGTAAAGTACCTTCCCACGTGCTAGGACATCCCTGTCCGCCGCATAAATGCCTACCTTGAATGGGAAGTCCTCTCCTGTGAAGACCTTAATTACTCCCGGTACTTTCAGTGCCTTCGAGTAGTCTATTCTCTTTATCCTTGCGTGCGCGTACGTCGACCCTACAAGCTTAGCGTATAGCATGCCCGGCAGCTTTACGTCATAGGCGTAAATCGCGTCACCAAATACCTTAGATACGTCTTGTCGGGGGATGGGCTTCCCTACATACTTATAGGCCTTCAAAATTTTCACCTGAATTTTTCTTATTATTAATAACTTGCTTTTAGTTAAAAATGTTTACGGAAATACCCTTAGTAAATAACTTCTATTTCTAGATTAGGGGAGTCTCCGCATAACGTAGTAAATAAGGCTAGTTACTAGATTGCGCCTTGAACCCACCATAACTTAAAATCGCTGGGTTTCAGTAATGTGATCGGAATTACGTTGAGAATCTTAACGAAAAGCATAGCAGAGAAATATGGTTTGAATGTGGAGACATACTGTGAGGAAGGTTCGGAACCCGAGAAAACTGAGGTAAGGTTTTCTGATGTCTTACCGGAACTCCGCGGCGGTGGGCCGAGATGTAGATCACTATCTAATCAAAGTCTTTATGCACATCAACTAGAGGCGTTGAGGGTTCTTGAGGAAGGTAAAAACGTAGTTCTAATATCCGGTACGGGCTCTGGGAAAACTGAGGCATGGGTAATGCATGCGTTAACAGCGGGGAAAAGGGTGCTCGCTATCTATCCAACGTTGGCATTATCGCGGGATCAGATATTAAGGATTAAGGAATACTATGGCGCTATTAATGCATCGCACCGCGTCGTTATCGTTGATGCCCCGGAGTGTAAGCATTTAGGCAGAGACAATATCAGGAGGTGCATTAGGGCAGCATCAATAGTGATAACTAACCCGGCATTCCTGATGAACGATTTGAAGAGAGCGGCAGTGAATCCGCAGTCATCGGTACTTGCTGAGTTTGTGAGCGTTACCGACATCATAGTCGTTGACGAGTTAGACTTCTACGGATCACATGGCGCGTCATTGATAGTAGCGATGATTGAAGTCATCACTAAGTTCCTACGCACAACTAAAGCCTCCCCTCAGGTAGTTGTCCTAACGGCCACGCTCGGAAACCCCGAGGAATTCGCAGGTATACTGGAGAAGATCACGGGTAGGACAACAAAGATAATTCACGGGAAACCCTTCAAGCTAAGGAACTGCGTGTACGTGATTCTAGGTAAGGACCTCGAGAAGCTAAGGAAGAAATTGCTGAGACTGACTAGAGGCACGTACTTCTTTAAGCGATACCGTGAATGGCTTGAGAACCCGGAGCTCTTCCACAGAAACGCACATATCTTAGTTAAGGAGGCCCGCCGTTACGGCATTAACGTAAGCGTACCGTACTTTGACCCAGCAGAAGTACTGAGTGAGTACCTACGAGACGACGTAGTCACGGTCGTCTTCGCCCCAAGCATCCGCGTAGTTGATAAACTAGTGAAGCGGGTAAGGTCACTACTCCCTCCCAATTTACAGCCCCTAATTCAACCTCACCATCACCTAGTCCCAAAGGACGTCAGAGCCAAGATAGAGAAGAGTGCGGCGCATACGCCACCTAAAGTTAAGGTCATTGTAACAGTGAGGACATTACTGCAGGGAATTGACCTCCCCACAATAGGGCGGATAGTCCACTACGGATTACCTGTGGAAACCCGAGAATACCGGCAAAGGGAGGGAAGGAAGGGAAGACGTAGGGAGATCGGCGAGACTGAAACAGTCATAATACCTGTGAGTCCGTGGGATCGAGAGATCCTAGCGCTAGGTAAGGATGGTATTCGATCCTTTGAAGACCTGTCGCTGGAGAAGGTCTATGTAATCAACGGGAACAAGTACGCTAAGTTATTCACCTCACTCTACAAGCTCTTCTCTGACATTAGCTTAGATCACGATGACATCGAGTTACTTAACGAGTTAAAACTACTCGACTGGGTTAGTGGTAAACCCTACCCCAACGAAGAAGCTGTTAAGATATGGAGATACTTGAACTTCTATGAGTTCGGCCCACCTTACGGCATTCGAAGGTACATAGGAAAGGATGGTGAGTATGTGGAGCTGGAGCAGTCGTCGCGTAGAGACCTAGTCGAAAGATACCAGGTAGGTATGATAGATCATTCCGAGAACTCATTCGTGGTGAAGTCTGGCTTCGATCGTATCGTAGAGGAACCCGTAGACAGTGCTTTGCGCAATCCGCCACCCTGGCTTTCTGAGGTTCTACCACACTATGAGTCTGTGAAGGTGAAGTGGGGTGAAAGGCCAGATCTACGTACGGACATCCTTACGGGCAGGTTAACATCTTACGTTGAGGTCGCGCTTCATATCCCAAGTGAAGGTTTTGGAATACTGAGGGAAATACCGCTCAGGGTTCTCTGGACCATTGAGTCACGGAGCAGGTACAGAGTGGTTAAGGCCGGGAAAACCATACTGCAGCTATTCGAGAAAGCTACCTTAGAAATAAATTCTGACGTGACAGGAAACTACACCGACTTAACGTATGGTATTGTGAAGCAACTGGATCCCGACACTGACACCGATAAGTTAAGATTAGCTGCCGCCGCACTAAGGCTAGTCTTAAGGATCCACCCCAAATACAGAATATCGTTCCGCGAGTTACGCGTTGCCGTATTCAAGCCGGTTGCTGGAGTACCCACCGTAGCGATGTGGGAACCGGAGTCCTCAGGAGTACTCAACATCATAGACTGGCAGCACCTTATTAACGAGCTAAGTCACATTAAACCTCCGGAAATATGGATACCACTAATAGGGATGCTCGACCCAACAGCTAGGGACTACCTACTAACTAATTCTCTAGAGTGGCATGACGTTGTAAGGCTCTGTGCTTCCCTGATACGTAGAATAAGCGGGGTAGAACCGGCCCTCATGAAAGGGATGCGGACCTGGATACCTAGGCCTTCAAGGAAACTCAACATATACGCAGTTGAGGTGGTCCCCGCGGGGAAGGATAAGTTCGTGGTCGGAGTATTTGATGGGGAGAACATTGACATCATTACAATAAAGGAGACGGGCATACCTAAAGCGGTTCGTCAATGGCTCGTAAACATACTGGAGAAAGTTATTGATGAGAACGCCACAATAGTTACCACAACCAAGCTGGAGGAATATGCCTTCGGAAGAACAGCTTCACTACTGCTTGACGAATTAATGAAGGAGGGACACGTAATTAATCCCTTCGAGAAGCTCAAGGAAGTCACGGGAGAAGAATTCATTGATATTGAGGAAATAGCTAGGGTCGTGGGAGTAAGGATACCTTCCCCTGCTACCTTCCGAAGAGGCGGTGAGAACTCACAGAAATTTAGAGAGGGCGATACTGAGACTAACATGGAATTCCTCTTAAAAGTGACTTACGGTGCTTACCTGTTCTGCAGGGCGCTATCCCGGAAAAGTCAGGGTTAGTGGAGGGTGATGTGTTGGGAGGCTTAGTTATTTCTCAACTATTTCAATGTAGGGATTATAGTTGGATAGGACGTTACTGATCCTACGCATGAGTTTATAGAGGTCTGTTGACCTCACTGGCGTTGATAGCGGTATCAACCTCAACGTGAATGTTAGACGATTCCCTCCGATGGAATTTATGGGTGTTCTGGTTTCATCCATTCTGAACGGAGTGCCTCTTATCGCGTCCTTTATAACGCTCAGCATATCGTCTAATGTTATACTTTGAGGCTGATCTATGCTTATCCTCATCGTAACGCATGGTGTGTACTCTCTTATCAAGGCATTAACAAGTACCGAATTAGCTAAGTATACCCTGCTCCCGTAGAGGTCTTCAAGGACCGAGTTGAAGGGCTCAATGTCAATTATTCTCCCCCTAATAGGCCTTATCTGGCCAGGCAGGTACACTTCTATCCACGTCCCTCGCGCGTATTTCTGAAGCTGGATCGTTATGAATGCTGTGAATTCCCTTATCTCGTAATAGAATAAGATGAACAGCATTATACCTAAAGCTATAACGACGATGTAAGGTGTCAGCGAAGCTGTCAGTGACTCCACGACACCTAGTATGACGACTATTATCACTATTAGGTCCAAGATCCTTATGAGCATAGATTTCGTACTGGCAGAGATTATGCCTCTCTGACGCAACGTCGAGACGAACCACGATATCAGGTAGCGGATCAGTAGCACTACCGCAATAAATATGAAGACATATATTATCCACTCCTCGAATGCCGAGGAGTTCGCTGCCCAGCCCGTCAAGTTAAATAATTCAGGCATTTAAGCAACCCCCTAACCCTTAAAAACTTTAACTACGTCACTACCACGGGATATAACTAGGAGTTGATACCCATTAAGCAAGATGTCATCCTTATGAGGAACCTTAAAGCCGGTCCCATCAAAAATCAGTAGTATATCGACATCCTCAGGAAGGTCCAGGTCTTTAATTCTCTTATTCACGACTTTATCGGTCTCGGAAAGAGTCAACATAAATAAGTGGAAATCCTTGAACGATGCAAGCTTTTTCGGCTCGTTTAGTGCCTCTAGGTAAGACCTAACAACATCAGCTATCACGGAGGGTAAGGTTATGGACACTCCAAGGTCTAATTGCGTAATTAGCTCAGCAACCTTGGGGTTCTTGACCCTTGCTAAGCGGAAAGGTATCTTATAGAGCTTCGCAACGGTTAACGCAAAGATATTGACCTCATCCTTATCGGTGAGTGCGAGAACAGCGTCAAATTCACTCATGGAGATATCGGAAGTGTATACGGAGACGTCAGTCGCGTCCTTATTAATTACCAACACGTCGTATCGGCTACTCAATGATGAGCACCGTTCCGGGCTTTTCTCTATGACTATTACCTGATTACGTTTCAAGTTAATGACCCGTAGCAACTCCTCAGTTACTCCCCCTCCACCTATTATCAAGATTCTCAATGGCTCCCCCTAAGCTGATTATAATGCCCGTGAATTAATAATGCTTTGCTAAAGTGTTTGGCTTGTCTAGCGATACGCAGAATCACTGACGCGTGAGGGCTATAGTTTTCCTTCCAAAGATCAGTGCCAGCAACAAGAACACGTTAAGGTACTCTATTCTACCCATCAGCATGGCTGCCGTTATTATTAGTTTAACGCCGGTAGGTGCTGTGCTTGAAACGACGTTCACACTTAACCCTACACAGCTTGCTGCCGACGTGGATTCGAATAATGCGTCAGTGAAGGAGTATCCGTACGCTGATATCGCCAGGGCTGCCGAGACGACTACAATACCGTGGATCACTATGAAAAGCAATGCCGCGGCTATGTCGGTATCGCTGACACTTCTTCCATGCACTGATACTGCCCTTACTATTGAGGATGGTGAGATCATTGATTGGACATAGTGTTTTAACTTCTTCATGAAGAGCATTAATCTTAAACTCTTGATCCCGCCCGCTGTCGAGAACGTCATACCCCCAATGAACATACCGACTGTTATTAGGGCTTTCGTGACGTCCTTTAGATTAGCTAAGGATCCTATGTTGAAGCCCGTGGTCGTCATTCCCGAAACCGTGTTGAAGAACCCTATCTTGAACGCATCAACCCAACTTCTTACGCCCTCAGCGTAGTGGTAGGAGAGTGAGACGAGAAGCGATATGAATATTAGTGAGCCAACATAGTATCTGAATTCCTCGGATGTAATTAGTCTTTTTATCTTTCCGCTAAACATGGAGTGAAGGTCTATGAAATTCATACCCCCTAGAATCATGAATATCATAAATGGCCAGTAGGTTGCGGGGGCGTAAGCATAGATAGTGTTGTACCCGTTATCGTACGTTGACATGCCTCCCGTAGCTACGGTGGTCATTACGTGATTTAGTGCCTCAAAGAACGGCATACCTGCTAATACGTACGCCACTGTGCCGAGAACCGTTAATAGTACGTAAATGAGTATGAGCCTTATAGCCGTCCGGTAGAATGTTGTCTCCAGCTTTACGGGACGCTCTATGCCGTAGAGTGTCCTCGCTATCTTATAGAAGTAAGGTATTAGCACCATAGCGAACACAACGAACCCTAGCTCACCAGTCCATTGCATGAGGGATCTCCAGAAAACTATTGAGTGCTTCAGGTGGGATGGGGTCAAAACCGTGAATCCCGTACCGGTGAATCCGCTAACGGACTCGAAGAGTGCGTCCACGAAATCCACGTTTATCTGTAGCGCGAGCACAACTGCCGATATTAGAGGTATGATGAACCACGCTATTGCAGCCGTAACCAAGGCCTCAAGTGTCGTTAACGGTTCGGCCCTTATGCGACCTAATATGGATCCAACACCCAGCAACAGGATACCGGCAACTAGGAAGTATTCGCTAATTGGCTCATGATAAATATAATCTATGAAAGGCACAGTGAGCATCAAGCCACCCAGCACTGTTAATAGGCCACATACTGCCTTAGCTATGCTGGAAAGCTTCACCCAGACACCTAAGACTTAGTAGGGGGTCGCCAATATAACCTAATCACCCGCCTTGGAGGAGAGAATACTTCGTGATCCTTACATTAAACGTTAAAATTCTCTTAAAAATAACGAATTATTCGTTAGGTGGCATGATCTTCCTTACGGCTTCACAGTCTGCTAATCTCCTACATAGAGCACACAGTGCCTCACCGACTTCTAGTTCGTCAGCAACCACCTTCTTGACGAACTCATTAATCAGTTTCGAGGATTTCTCATCTTCAAGAATCTCCTGAACTACGTTTGCTCTAGACCTCTTCATAGTAAGGTAATTAGATACTGCAGCTGGGGTAACACCCATAACCTTAGATGCCTGGTATATCGAATAACCATACTTCTCAACTAGAATCTTCGCTATGGACGCCCTTATTACTGGAATTAATTCCCTAACCCGCCATTCACACGGAGGTTTCTTCATTTAAAACACACCGCTATCCTTGTTTAGCGTATTATTCCTTAAAACTTTAACCGCGTTAAAGATTCTTCTCTTTCAGGAGTTCCTTCAAGCAGGCATTAACACAGTTATTGAAAGTGTCACCTGAGAAGCCATATTCCGCACATAATTCACGACATCTCCTTCGGGCATGTGTTCTATCATAATAACTTACGCTGTTCGCGGTCAAGAAGACACCCTACATAGTCTATTTCGAAATCACCCTTAATAATTAGTGATGAAGCATTCCTAGATTTGTGGGCACTCATAACCAGTTTAGTGTTCTGAGTAGGTTAAGCAATGGTTGAAAAACCAGGAGGGAAACATAATTAGCTTATTTACTCTGAGGTGTAACTATCGTGGATACTCATCGGTCATCATCGTAAGAGGTGATGCTCACATGAAGTACATGATCAGAGCCAAGATAGAAGTAGATGGCATGGTCGAAAAATCGGACATAATAGGGGCTATATTCGGTCAAACAGAGGGTCTCTTCGGACCTGACTTCGACCTAAGGGAATTGCAGGATAAAGGCAGGATAGGGAGAATATCAGTGGACATCAAACATCAAGGCGGGAAAACATTCGGGGAGATACTAATACCTTCCAACCTCGATAAGGCGGAGACGGCATTAGTCGCGGCAATGCTAGAGATGGTCGATAAGGTCGGACCATTCAATGCACGGATACGGGTAGTAGACATAGTGGACCTAAGGTACGAGAAAATCAAGAAGATTACCGAGCGTGCTAAGGAGATCCTAGAGAAATGGTTCCGTGAGAAGACAGTTGACGTGCGTGAGGTGCTGAATGAAATAGAGAGTTCCGTGAAGGCCGGAGGCATCATAAAGTATGGGCCAGAGGGACTTGTTGCGGGACCAGAAGTAGATAGGTCAGACACGTTGATAATCGTGGAGGGTAGGGCCGACGTAATCAATCTGCTTAAGTACGGGTACAAGAACGCGATCGCCATTGAAGGCGCTAAAGGGAAGATCCCCGACACAGTAATCAAGTTATCAAGAAAGAAGAGGACCATAGCATTTCTAGACGGTGACCATGCCGGGGACCTTATACTCAAGGAACTCCTGCGGGTCGCTAAGGTAGACTACATAGCTAGAGCACCGCCAGGGAGGGAGGTTGAGGATCTAACTGGTAAGGAGATAGCGAAGGCTCTGAAGAATGCTGTCCCTGTGCAGACGTACCTACAGCAAATGCAGGCCGTAAGGAAAGCACAGGAAGTGAGTAAGGCAGTGACGCTTCCGGAGGCTGCTGTTACACCGAAACCTGAAGTGATGGAGACTTTCCACATACCTGCTCAGGTGTTAAAAGACATAGAGTCGCTACGTGGTACCCTTGAGGCAATAGTGTATAATGATAGGTGGGAACCTATTGAGAGGATCCCGGTTAAGGATATAGTTGATTACCTAGTTACGACGGACAAGAAAGTCCACGCGGTCGTTATGGATGGAATAATTACTCAGAGGGTTGCGGACGCTTGCTCTGTTAAGGGTGTGAAGGTCATAATAGGGGCTAGGGTCGCGACGATAACTAAGAAACCGGCAGATACAGTGATATTGACGTTTGATGACTTGACGAAGTAGTTAATGACTTACTTCTTCATGAAATCCATTAATGTACGCATGCCCTTACCCGCAACTTCAAGCTGTTTTTCAGTTACTCCGAAGTACGACAGTATTCTAAGTGCGGCAGGGAGTATCTGGTGTTTTACGTAGTACTCCACGTCAACGTCGCTGGGCTTGACCATCATGTACGGGTAGGCTCTTGATGATATGTTTCCACTACCCTTAACGACCACGTACCCTACCTTACTTCCAACATCGACTTTAATCCCCATCTTCTGAAGCCTTCTTGCTGCAACAACGTGTGGTGCGTCAACGGAGTACTCTTCAAGTCTCCTAGTGATTGACTTCCATATTATTAGCTTCTCTATAGGTATCTTCCCTGACCTTAGCTCCTTTATCACCTTCCTCACATACTCTATGGCGTCCCTTGTTCCTCCAGTTGATAGGATTATCTTAGCCACCTCTTCCTGAACTTCCTTCGCTATGTCGGTCCAGTCACCGCGGACGGCCTCGAACCCGACTATGTCTATCCTGCCGTCCTCTGTGAGTCCCACATATCTTTTCTTGGCTTCGGTGAAGAACACCCTCCTGTATACCTTATCGATCTTTATTTCTAAGCCTAGTTCCTTCTCAATACGCCTTATGAATTCCTCAACCTTAGTCTTATCGTAGCTCACGAAGAGTGAGTCAGTGTCTCCGTAGATCACTTTGAGTCCTAACGACTTAGCTATCCTTATTGCCTGCATGATTGTTGCCCTTCCTAAGGCAGTCACAGCCTCAGCTCCCTCCCGGAAGTACCACCTAGCACCGACCCACCCCATGTATCCGTACGACGCATTAGCAAGAACCTTCAACGCCTTCTGCCTTTCGTTAAGTAGCCTGTACTCCGGTGAATCAGGCGGGTATGCCTTCATTTCCTCCTTGACCTTCTTGCGCAAGGTTAGTAGCGTTTGAAGGACGCTCTTGAAGAATCCCGGCGGCTCCTTTCTGAACTTATATCCGAGACCTGGTATGATGTGGCATTCGTCTTCACCGCATTCGCCCGTTACGAACGTGTCGGGTCCAATGTTGTACTTAATCATTAGGTTGGGGTACATTGACGAGAAGTCAAGAACAGCCACGTTTTCATGCACACCCTTAATAGGTTCGAGCACGATGGCGCCCTTGTATGGCTCGTAGGGTCTCTCAACTCTGTTGGGGACCAGTTCCTTCGACTTATATGCGGCCCTGATCAAGTACCACTCAAGTCTAAATCCTACCGAGGCTGCACCAACCTGATCCAAGGGTAAGCCTGTGAGGCTTGAGAGTTGCATGGCGAAGGGTAAGAACTTGTCGGCGAGCCCCATAGCTGACACTACGTCGTCTCGTGCATACTTGAGGAGGGTTTCCCTCTTTTTAGGGTCATCCCAGTACCTGTAGATCTCGTACCAAGGCACGTGAGTTCTTTCACTCTTCTTCATAACCCCTAAGTAATCAGCGACCTCATCAAGTGACTTTATCTTAACTTCATAAAGTTCCTCGGCAAAGTCGTAGAGATCAACGTTAAGCCTACCTGGCACGGAGATATGACCATATGCGGACGTTCTTGGGGGTGCATTCTTAACTCTCCCTACATCAAGCTTCACACCTAGGATTTTCGAGCGTTCAAGCAGATAGGGCCAGTCAAACCCGTTGGTGTTGTATCCGACGATAATGTCTGGGTCGTATGTTAGCACGTAATCCTTGAATTCCTTGAGAAGTTCGTGATCCCCTTTAGGTCCTTCGGAGGCGGTTAATAGTTTGATTTCACCTTCAGAGTTCATAAGCGAAACTATTATTACGGGATCCTTATCGCTTCTCGGAGCACCGGCTGGGTTGTAAACCTCGGTATCGAAGGCAAGTATCTTGAGCTTAGGTGGGAATCTCTTCTCTGGCAACGGCTTGTATACTGGGTTACTTACTTTGTAAACCTCTTTCACCCTGTATTTCTCGTCTTTGAACGGGCCTTCAGCCTCAACCTCGTACCACGTACAGGGGGAAAGATCCTTGTCGATAATGTACCTCATGGCAAACCTGATGTCTGCCTCCAGAACCTCCTTTACGCCTTTCAAGCTCTTAACTTCCTCTCTGTAGGTTCGGACGTACTCAGGGATCTGAGTGGTTATCTTTAAAGCCTTAACTGGTTTACCGTAGTATTTCCTACTAACCACCTCCACACTGATTATGGGTGAGGCAGCTCGGCTAAGGGACTTAACCCTTCCAGCAACCTCCTCGGCGTTGGCGTCATCTTCGAGTAAAGCATAGAAATACGGCCTGAAGGAATCATCCTTAATCAGTATTGGTGTGCCGTCATCCTTGATTGCCCAAATAAGTACTACAGGTGTTTTCCCTAGAACTTCATAGCTCGTGTCTAGGAGGTAGAATCTAAGCATAATCCTGCACCAAGTATACACTACTTAATGCAAGTAATAAACAGAAGCAACACGGCAACGCGTTGTTATTGTGGTAACCCTGACGGTGCGGGGGAAAAGAACTCTCACTTTCTACTCCTCTCCAGTAGCACTGCGAGCACTATAGCAAGGAAGATTACTAGCCCCATTAATCCCCATGTCATTGAACCATAATACTCGTGTAACTTAGTAACTGTTGTTGTTACGGTACTGTACTCATAATGCGTTACTATGGTAGACTTAGTTTTCGTTACTGTCAATGTAGCAGTCTTCACCGGCTGAGGCAGCACGTAACTCTGGGCATACGGGACTGCCGCAACTACTGCGGGGGACCCGCTCGAGATGTCATACGATTTGAGCATTAGGTACTGCGCAGATACATTAGGGGCCAGTAAATCCATGATTTTCGGTGCTACACCCGCACCCAGCATCAAGGGACTGACACCACCGATGACGTCCTTGCCTGGCGTCGTGCTTAGGCGCATAACGCCGAAAGGCTCCTTAGGGTCAAAAGGCGTCACTGCGACGAAGTACCTCCAGTACTTCATGTTGTCACTCCAGCTCTTCACGTACTTCATCGGGATGTTAATCACTATTGAGTTACCCTTTACGCTAATGTTAGCGCCTTCTGGGTCCTTAACCACAGTGCCGTTAGCGTAAATAAGCACCATCGCGGCGTTCCACGGGGGTGCGTACGCCGGAGCTATTACGGCGAATTGCCATGCGTCAGGTCCCCTAATAACGACGTTGAGCCCATACGTGCTTATGCTTCCGGGCACGCCATCCTTAGCATGAACATATATCTGGATTTCCTGAAGGCTGAAACCGGTATTAAAGTTCCTTGGGTTACCACCTATCTTAGATAAGTTAACTACGAACTGGATGCCGTACCCCCTGTTAAACTTGGCCGTAAAGCCCGTGAGGTCAAGCACTCCTTTCTGGAATTCGCTAGCTTCAGGATAAACGTAATTCCCCACTCCCTTATCGTCGCCCACAGGGTCCTTCAAGGAGGTTACGGTCTCCCACTTCCACTGAGTTGCATGCGTTTGAAGCGACATCATGAATACCGTTGTAAGTACTGTAATCACGAGGGCAGTGACCACCACCTTACGCAGAGTAATCACTCCCTTCACTACAGGTCACCCTCTTTGTGAGTACGGGTATCGTATAAAGCTTTAACTACGTAGATAGCAAGCCCC
>JALVVU010000183.1 GCA_027023255.1 Desulfurococcales archaeon | reverse complement strand
ATTATGCGTCAGCGTAGATTAGTGTTTCCCTCCCCCCCAAAAGTAGGGTAAGGGGCTCTCAGAACGCTTTTTAGCTCTCCCAAGGAAACACTCTAAAGTAAGTACGGTGTTAAGGGATTCCGACGAACGGGGTTCGAGGTGAGTGAGGGTGGTATTGAAAATAATTGCTGAGGTAACCCCTGGAAGAGTGCATGGGTTGCAGGGTTACCTCCCGGAGGTTGCCGAGTTAGCTGACGCGGTCGACATACCGGAGTCACCTCTCGGGATACCGCACCCTAACTCGGTGGCCACCGCGGCCTACCTTAAGGCTAGGTACGGGTGTGAGGTAATACCTCATGTCAGGTTGGTTGACCTCAATAAGGTCTCGCTACTCTCCCTCGCTTACGCCGCCAAAGCCTTCGGCGCGTACGGCCTCGTCATACTGACGGGCGAGGGACGCGCACCCACCTGGGTGGGCAGCAGCGAGGAGGCGGCCCTCATAATTAAGGGGACGAAGGGCTTGAGAGACCTAAGGTTAGGCGCCATACTCAGCCTCAGGTACCCGCCCGACAAGATAGTCAAGAGGGTTAAAGGACCCTTCAGCTTCTTCCTCGCCACGCGCCTAGATCCAAGGAACCCTGAGGAGCAGGGAGAGTCGCTGAGGCATGTCAGGTCATTGGGGAAGGAGGTGTACCCTTACGTAATCGTGGCTACTAAGGACAACAGGGACGTCATTTCGTACGTGAAGCAACCCTTCATAACTGAGGGCGAGCTAAGGGATGTTGTTGAGGGTCTCGAAGGCCTCGTTGACGGAGTAGTTGTGTCAGTGCCTCACGACAGGGAGGGTCTTAAGAGGTGCCTCCGCATACTGCGGCGCTCTTAAGTGGGCGCGTAACCCTAGCTCCCTAATCTAATTTTAGGCAAACATACCTCAGTACGATTGCCGTGCCCTATTCCCGATTATCGGCAGGTAAGGGGTGAGGAGCTAGGCGGTGCAGACCCTCCTAGAGGTAACGCTCATAGTCCTCTTCAAGCAGAAGGGAACCCGGTGCGGTTAGCACGCGACAGCTAAGGCTTCCTGCTGAGAGGTGGCGAAGGCAAGTCACTAAGGGTGTTAAAAGTGCCTAGAGGTGGCGATGAAGTCTAAAAACCCTTCCATCCTACAGGGCATGGATCTTCAGAAAAGCCCCTGAAGCTAAGACAACGAAGATGTTCGCTACCCTCTCAAACCACAGAAGAGTAATTAACGTAGTGACGCCCGCCATTGCTTGAGTACTAGCGACGATCTCAGCAACACTACCTTACTTAGCTGAGACTAATTTACGGACTAACATCATTGATATAAAAATGCATTATCTAAGCCTAGGGTTGCTCGCCAAAGAAAAAGTAGGAAAAAGTAGATGTGTACTAAAATGTAATGCTAATTGCCCTTCCGTTATCTCCTGATTAATTCCTCTATGAATAGCTTATGTAATCTCGTATCGCCTGAGAGTTCCGGATGGAATGTTGACGCCAGTATGTTTTTCTGTCTTGCTAGTACAGTAACACCCTCTAGCTTAGCCAGCGGCACAGCACCATTCCACAGTTTAACTATTGCTGGGGCCCTAATGAATACGCCCCTGAATGGCTCTTCTCCTAGTGCAGGTATGCTTAGGTCTATTTCGAAACTCTCCCTCTGCCTACCATAGTAATTTCTCACGATTTCCACATCCATAACGCCCAGTACTGGCTGCTGGATCTCGCCAATGACACTGTCCCTCACTTTCTTAGCCATCATTATAGCTCCAGCGCATGTGCCAAATGCTGGGAGACCCTCCCTAATTAAGTCCCCCAGTAGATCTAGAACCCCAAACCTCTCAGCCAGCCTACCAATAGTCGTGCTCTCGCCACCAGGGATAATTACTCCATCTATTTCCCTCAGCTGACTAGGCTTCTTAACCAGTATCACATCACCATTAACTCCTAATTCAGTAAATGCTCTGCGGAGCATGTACTCGTGTTCATAAATTCCTCCTTGATAAGCTAGTATACCAATCCTCAAGGTCACACACCCCTGACTTGAAGTAACTCCTCGGGTTTAAGCCTGCGTATGTCGATTCCCATCATGCTCTTGGTCTCACTAATCATTTTCTGTGCTTCAACCACCACCTCGGGATCATCCCACATACTCGTAGCTAGTACTATGGCCTCTGCCCTATTTCTTGGATCCTTACTCTTAAATATGCCGGACCCCACAAAGACTCCGTCAGCCCCTAGCCACATCATTAAGGCTGCATCTGCTGGAGTAGCTATTCCGCCAGCAGCAAAGTTAACTACGGGAAGCCTGCCTAATCTTGCTGTTAAGTCAACTAGCTCGTAAGGGACCCCATACTCCCTAGCCTTCCTCATCCTTACCTCAGGGCTGAGGGTACGTAGTGCGAGGATCTCATTCATTATGAGCTTCATATGCTTCACGGCTTCAGCAACATTGCCTGTTCCCGCCTCACCCTTAGTCCTAATCATTGATGCACCCTCACTTATCCTTCTGAGGGCCTCACCAAGCTCCCTAGCCCCATTAACGAAGGGTACCTTAAACTCCCACTTATTAATGTGGTACTTCTCGTCAGCAGGAGTGAGTACTTCACTCTCATCAATCATGTCCACACCTATTGTCTCAAGTATCTTGGCCTCCATGTAATGGCCTATCCTGACCTTAGCCATGACAGGTATTGTTACATTACTCATGACCTCCTCAATAACCCTGACATCAGCCATCCTAGCAACGCCCCCCGCAACCCTCACGTCATAGGGCAACTTATCTAGAACCATGACAGACACCGCTCCAGCATCCTCGGCTATCTGAGCTTGCTCTACATTAGTAACATCCATGCAGACACCTCTCTTCTGGTATATTGGGAACCCGTACTTCACCCTCAATGTACCCTTATGAGGCACGCTCAGCTTCTCAGGCAGTACCTCAGGCCCGTAACGGAACCAAAGCCCCTCAGCTCTCAGCTCGTCAGCCACCTCAGCTAGCCTGTAGAAGAAGTTAATAATCCTGTCAAAACCCACACTATAAAGACGCGCATCAGTAGATAAGTAGGACCTCACGTCACGCCCCAGACATAACTACAAGGAAGCGCCTTTTAGACTAAGCATCAACTTGAATCTCAATATGTGGCACAAGTTTAAAAATATACTTAATAAGCAACAGGAATACTCTAACCCGAAATACTGCTTCGTAGGTACCGCACAGCTTACTGCACGTAATGTTAAACTACGTCCTTATTCTTAATCTTAATTCCCTTAGCGTCTTTCCATCCTTGTTGTGGGTAACTTCTATGACTCTATCCCTTTTCCTTCTCTCCTAAAGTACCTTAGCTAGCTTAGCCCTCTTTACTGCCCTCGGCGTAATCCTCCTCACAATGCATTACCGTCTATGCTGAGGCGCGCCACTAAGCAAGCCTTAACGCCCTCTCCTCGCCGTGAGGCTTCTTAACTCGAGGACCGTGCTAGCATATACCCTTGCCGCAAGCGTTAACTCACTTAGGGACACGTACTCCTCATTGCTGTGGGCGAGCGCTGGATCGCCGGGGCCGTAGGCGGCGGCCTCACTACACACCTTACCTAAGAGCAAGTTCATGTCGCTAGTCCCTAACTTACGTGTAAGCCTAGGACGAATGCCCTCAGCAATCAACGCCCTGTATAGCGCCCTCACAGTCAGGGAATTAATGGGAGCGCGCACCGCCTCAACGAAGGACCTTAACACCCACTCACACCCGTCTAAGGCACCGTTAAGCACGTTCCTAAGCTTCTCAAGGAGGTCACCCTCACTAACCCCGTAGGGGGTCCTCACGTTCACCTCCATGACGCCGTTAGTGGGTAACACGGTTCCTCCCTCACCACACCTAAGCATGGTTAACGCGGCGCTGAAGTCACCAGCGCCTGCGCCGGGGAACGCTTCCTTAAGGGCTAACCACGCCTTGATGAGCTTACCACATGCCGACTCACTGGCTGAGGGGTTCGAGGAGTGACCGCCGTTAGCGACACACTTGACGATCAAGGACGCGCTCCCCCTATATTCGATGGCAACCCCCGCTCCCCCTGTGGGTTCGAGTATCACTAAGTGGTTGGCGCGGAAGCCCTCCCGAATTAAGTGCTTAGCACCTCTACTATCGCCTTCCTCACCAACTAAGGCTGCCACAACCACCCTTAGGTCGCCACGGTCCATGCGTCCCTGCGCGAGCCACGCGCCAATGACGGCCGCGGCTAGGGGGCCCTTAGCGTCGACGGCTCCCCTCCCCCTAATTAAGTCTCCCTCAACCTTAGCCGGTAGGTAGCCGGGCACAGTATCTATGTGCCCGACGAACGCAACGACCCTCTCGCCCTCCCCGTAAGAAGCTATTAGGTTACCTGCGTGGTCGACGACTACTTCATCGTAGCTTAGCCTCTCCTCAATGAAGTCCCTCAAATAATTGACTGCGGGACCCTCACGCCCGGTGGGGCTGTACTCCTTAAGCAACCCCATCAGCAACTCCTTCAGCAAGTCCCTCAAGGCACTCGGTGAGGGTATCAACGAACCACACCTCATCATCCTCGCTTATTAGGTATGGTGGCAGGGCCCGAACAACCGTGGCTCCAGCCTTAAGAAGCAGGACACCCTTCCCCTGCGCACACCTCAGCACGGGTCCGGGAAGCTTCCTTAGGTTAACGCCTATCATTAAGCCCGCGCCACGCACATCCCTAACCAACGGGTTACCGGCGAGCCTTGACCTAAGCGCCCTCATTAACGCCTCCCCCTTAACCCTCGCCTGCTCAGGCACTGACTCAGTAAGCAGAACCTCGGACGCGGCCTTAACAGCGGCGCATGCCAGCGGGTTGCCGCCGTAAGTCGTTCCGTGGTCGCCTGGCTTGACCCTAGATGCGACGTAATCCGTCGTTAGGACGGCACTCACCGGGAAGCCCCCGCCCAGTGCTTTCCCCGCGGTGATTATGTCTGGCTTGATGCCGTAGCGGGTATGGGCCCACACACGCCCGGTTCTCCCGAACCCTGTCTGGACCTCGTCAACCACGAGTAACGCGCCAACCTCCCGAGCCCGTTCAGCGACGGCCTTCACGAACGCCTCATCAGCGACGTTAACGCCTCCCTCACCCTGAATCACCTCCAGAATCACGGCCGCCACATCCTCCTTAATCACGTCCTCAACGCCCTCAACATCGTTGAATCGCCCGAACCTAACCTCCGGGAGTAGCGGTTCGAAAGCCCTCCTGTACCTGGGGTTATGCGTGAGGGAGAGGGCACCGAGGGTCCTCCCGTGGAAGGAACCCGTGAACGCCACTAAGACCTTCCTGCCGGTCGCGCGCCTAGCTAACTTAATTGCGAGCTCAACCGCTTCAGACCCACTGTTAAGTAGCGTCACCCACCCGAACCCGTTCCCCGCCACCCTAGATAGGGCGTCAAGCATGCCATCCATTATCCGCGTGTGGAAGGAGGTTGAGAGCGCTGAGACAGTCTCTAACTGCTCCTTAAGCACCTCAATAACGTGTGGGTGGGCATGTCCTAGGAACGCGACGCCATGGCATGTGTGCATGTCCAAG
>JALVVU010000182.1:20643-22150 GCA_027023255.1 Desulfurococcales archaeon | reverse complement strand
GTGTCTTACCACAGCCAGGCGGACCATACAATAGGATGCCGCGAGGAGGCTCAATACCTAACTTCGAGTACGATTCAGGGTACTTCAGAGGCCACTCAACAGCTTCCCTTAACTGCTGCTTGGCCTCACTTAAACCACCTATATCTTCCCATCTAACCTCTGGTACCTCTATCATAACCTCCCTCAAGCCGCTGGGGCTTATCTCCCTCAGGGCGTTCAGGAAGTCCTTCATCGTTATCTTGAGCTCATCCAGTATCTCCGGCGGGATCTCGTCCTCGTCGAGATTTATCTTAGGGAGTATTCTCCTAAGGGCATTCATCGCTGCCTCTTTAACCAATGCTGCTAGGTCGGCGCCTGTGAATCCGTGTGTGATTTCCGCTATTTTCTTCAGGTCAACGTCTTTGTCGAGGGGGGCGTTCCTTGTGTGTATCTGGAGTATCTCAAGCCTTCCCTGTTTATCAGGTAAGGGTATCTCTATCTCCCTGTCGAACCTGCCCGGCCTCCTTAAGGCTGGGTCAAGGCCGTGTGGCCTGTTAGTCGCGCCTATGACTATTACGTCACCACGTCCCTCGAGTCCATCCATTAGCGTGAGTAATTGAGCGACTACACGCCTCTCTACCTCACCTATGACCTCATCACGCTTAGGTGCTATGGCGTCGATCTCGTCAATGAAGATTATTGCTGGTGCGTGTTTCTTTGCTTCCTCGAAGATCTCCCTTAGCCTCTGCTCTGACTCACCGTAGAACTTACTCATGATCTCAGGACCGTTGACCGCTATGAAATATGCTTCTGACTCCGTTGCTACGGCTTTGGCTAGGAGGGTCTTGCCGCAGCCTGGAGGTCCGTAGAGGAGTATGCCGCGAGGAGGCTCAATACCTAGCTTCCTGAATAGCTCTGGGTGTTTCAGCGGGAGCTCAACTAGTTCACGCACCTTCTCTACCACGTGCTTCATACCACCTATGTCCTCGTAAGTTACCTTGGGTAACCTTAGCACTGTGGGTGATTTGTCCAGTATGGTTATTCTTGTCCTGCTAGTTATGACGACGGGACCTGAAGGTTTGGTCTGAACCACGTAGAGGAGGGCTAGATGTCCTAGCAGTTGCAGCGGTACCAGGTCGCCTTCCACCATGGCGTAATCTAGGAGCCTCTTTTTCACGGCGCGTATGGAGCTCTCACTCTTGTTTATTTCGATAGTTGGGGTCCCTACTGAGAACTTCACGTGTATGGCTGGTTTAGCGTCGGCTGGCCGAACTATTACCCGCTCACCTATGCTCACACCCGCGTTCTTACGTATTATGCCATCAATCCTGATGATGTCCGAACCCTCATCCTCAGGGAAAGCTGGCCACGCAATCGCTACGGTTGTCCTCCGCCCGGAGATCTCTATGACGTCACCCGGATCCACCCCTATTAACCGCATTACTCGCTCAGGTATCCTAGCCTTACCACGCATGGCCTCGTACTTCTTCGCCTCAGCCACCCTAAGAAGGTATTCTCTCTTCTTAGT
>JALVVU010000182.1:0-20543 GCA_027023255.1 Desulfurococcales archaeon | reverse complement strand
TTCCTACACCTCCAGATCAGTATCGTGCCGCAGTTCGGGCAGTAGAACTTAACGGCCTTCTCGCCGGGAGGAACTACCCTACCACAACTACTGCATATTGGCGGCGTTGAAGCCTCAACTATCACCGGACCCTTACCTTGCTCGCTTGCTTGACTCATGCTCACGACCTATCATAGGTAAGTAGGTGGCCTTAAAAACAATCCGGTGGTGAGTTGCAATACTTAACTACGTCCATGAGGTTAGGTATATATGGGGATAGTTGTTGGGCGTGAATTTGAAGGAACTAATACCGCAGGAAGCAGTACGTGTTGTAGGGGACCTAAGGGAACTCAAGGGAAAGGTAGTGGCTATAGATGCTTACAACGCGCTATATCAGTTTCTTGCGGCAATAAGGCAACCTGACGGAACCCCCTTGAAGGATAGGCAGGGAAGAATAACTAGTCACTTAAGCGGGCTCTTCTACAGGACAATTAACTTCATGGAAGCAGGGATAAAGCCCGTCTACGTGTTTGACGGCAAGCCGCCGGAGCTGAAAGCTAAGGAAATAGCTGAGAGGATGAGCGTGAGGGAGGAGGCAGCGAAGAAATACGCTGAAGCACTGAGTAAGGGTGACTTAGAGGCGGCCAGAAGATATGCGCAGATGTCTTCTAGGTTAACGAATGAAATGGTTGAGGATGCGAAGAAACTGCTTAACGCTATGGGTGTCCCGTGGGTTCAAGCCCCTTCCGAGGGGGAGGCCCAGGCAGCACACTTAGCTAAGAAAGGTGATGCTTGGGCAGCTGCCTCACAGGACTACGACTCGCTACTCTTCGGTGCGCCCCGGTTGCTCAGGAACTTAACAATCTCGGGAAGGAGGAAGTTGCCGCGCAAGAACGTCTACGTAGAAATAAAGCCGGAGATCATAGAGCTTAACACGCTACTGAGGGTACTTAACCTCACGAGGGAGCAGCTAATAGACATAGCAATATTGCTGGGGACGGACTACAACCCCTCAGGCGTTAAGGGGGTGGGGCCTAAGACAGCGTATCGCTTAATACGCACGTACGGAACGTTGGAGAAGGCGCTTAAGGCCCTCCCAGGTGCGTCCTTCCCTGTACCACCCGAGAAGATTAAGGAGCTATTCCTTAACCCACCAGTCACGGATGAGTACAAGGTTGAATGGCGCGAACCGAACCTAGAGGAGTTAATGGGGATACTCGTGAAGGAGCATGACTTCTCTCCCGAGCGTGTTAAGAACGCGTATGAGAGGCTAAGGAAGGCGTACAGGGAGAACATAAAGGTGCGAGTCAAGGGATTGGATGCGTGGTTCAAGAAGTAGGGGCCTTTCTTTAATTTTAAGGTAAGATCCCAGCATCCTCAATCACGTAGTACCCTGTGAAGGTGTTCGGGTTCCACATTATTGAGGCTTTACGTATGGCTATGGATCTTCCCCTAAACATTGGTGAAGAGATAACGAATGTTTCGAACTCACCGCCTTCCCCTACGGGGCTTATGGAATATCGCTTGAACCTAGAGAGTAACTTTGCTGCGAGGCTGGGGGTTACGGGCTTGCCTAGCAACTCGCCACTTAAGCCATACGCTTGAACAGCTGTTATCAGGAAACCTAAGGTGCTTGCTTCCTCAAGGAATAACTTACCTTGATCAGCACCCCATAAGGGGGCGTAGTGCTTTAAACTTAATTCCTCCGCCAGCACATCAACACGCTCCTTTTGGTACCTCGAGGCCACAGCACCAGTTACTAGGTACTCAACTTCATCGACGCACATTACAGCCTGAGTTCCTAACGCGTGCTTAAGTTCTTCGACTTCGACTTCCTTCGCGCCGCTCACCCGCACCGTTACGTAAGGTATGCCCATTAACTTGGCATGGAGGATCGCCCGGTCAATGTTCACGGTGTGGAACATCCAGGAGTCCTC
The DNA here is from genome assembly GCA_027023255.1 of Desulfurococcales archaeon. Lineage (GTDB taxonomy): Archaea > Thermoproteota > Thermoprotei_A > Sulfolobales > NBVN01 > WAOL01. The sequence goes on along the minus strand of JALVVU010000182.1, from coordinate 18,627 downwards.
CCTGCCAGCCCTCACTATCACTAAGCAGGTGGTCATAATGCCCTTCTCCAAGGCCTTAATTATCGCGTAGTGGGAATCCTTCCCGCCCGTGTAAAGCGCTACAGCCTTACGCATCGCACTAACCCCGCTCGAGCACTGCGATAGCGGCGTTCACTGCATGCTCAGTACATGACTCATCATGAGGGCTACACATAGCGACAAGTATCACGTCACCCTCCCTCAACGAAACCTTTCCCCTTATATCTAAGACCAGTGGGTCCGTGAAAGGTACCTCCCCATCCTGCACGGGCATCAAGATCCTTCCACCGGGACCTACCAGCAGTATTAATGCCCCATCCGCCCCCTGCTTAACTACCAAATCCCTAATTTTTACAACTCCTATTTTTCTGAGGAGGTTTGTAGCATTTCTTAAAACCACTGCTGAGGTGACGCAGTTACTGCAGATATTACCGCGCGTTACCTCCCCGAGCACCACTAGACTACTTAGCACTTCCTTGAGAACTTCACGCCCTTTCTCTGTTAGCTCGGTTCCGGTTGGGCGGAACGACCTTATCAATTTAGCCTCCTTAAGGCGTTTGAGCAAGGTTCTCGTGCTGGCATCCCCTAACCTAAGTTCCTCCCGTAGCTTAGGGCGACCCACGTGGCCCTTGCTAATTATCATGAGTGCCTTGATTACATGGTATGGAGTGAAGTTGGGTTTGACCTTTCGGCGCGGCATCGCTATCTCAGCAATGATTCTCACGGCGTCCATTGCGGGCACACTTAATATATCGCGTTACCTTGTTTAACGTTTATTACGGTGACCGCGTCCCTAGCACTAGGGAGAAACGTGAAGTCCCTTCGTGGGAGAGATTTAATATCCATAGCTGACCTAAGTTCGGAGGAACTTCAATTCATTATCCAGACAGCCCTCGACTTCAAGAGAAGATTCTACGCTGGTGAGAGGATAATCCCTGTGTTAAGGGGGAAGACCCTCCTAATGATATTTCAGAAGCCAAGCACCCGAACCAGAATAAGCTTCGAGCAAGCAATGGTGCAGCTAGGTGGTTACGTCATATCGCTGGGTTGGAAGGAAATGCAGTTGGGACGAGGTGAAACCATAGCGGACACTGCAAGGGTTCTCAGCAGGTACGTCGACGGAGTAGTTGCTAGGGTGTACAACCACGGCGACCTAGTTGAATTAGCTAAGTACGCGGCTATTCCAGTGATTAATGCCTTAAGTGATAAAGAACACCCGTGCCAGATAATTGGTGACATGCTAACGATACTTGAGAAGAAGGGGAGATTGGCCGGCCTCACCATAGCATTCGTGGGTGACGGGGGCGACAACGTCCTTCATTCCCTGTTACTAGCTTCAGCTAAGCTAGGGATTAACATAAAGATCGGCACGGCCGAGGGCTATGATCCGGATCCCGAGATCATGAAGTTAGCTATGGAGGACGCCAACAGGACCGGTGCCAGCATAGAGGTGCTGAGAAGCCCTGAAGACGCCGTGAAGGGTGCTGACGTGGTCTACACTGATGTATGGGTGAGTATGGGGCAGGAAGCTGAGCGTGAGAAACGCATTAAGGATCTGAGTAGGTTCAGGGTGACACCTGAATTAATGAGCCTAGCGAAGAGCGATGCGATATTCATGCACTGCCTGCCGGCGCATAGGGGGATGGAAGTAACGGATGAAGTTATAGATGGTCCTCAATCAGTAGTGTGGGATCAGGCAGAGAACAGGTTGCACGCCCAGAAAGCCATACTAGCGCTTCTTCTTTGAGGTCCGCTTTTTTCTCCGAATTCTTGATTTTCTCTTAGGTTTTCTTTTCCTCGATGCTTTCCTCCTCTTTGTTCTCCTCTTAGCTTTCTTCCGTTTCTTAGTTACCTCCTTAGCCGTGGCACGTTGGCGGAGGGGCTGTGGTTTGAGGAGCTCTATGCTCTCCTTCCTGACTTTCTCTACGTGCTCGCCATTCAGTATGACCCTCGTTCCTTTATCCGTAAGTATTCTCACGGCCACTACATCATCATGCGGTTCCACTAAACCAACGCGTCCTTCGAACACGTAATAGGAGTCATCAACGTTCACGTTCTCGTTAATTAGTGATCGTGAGAAGACAGCGTTAGCCTCTAACTCTACCCTCTCTTGCTTCTTAAGGAGCTGTATCCCCTTTAACCTAGCTATTCGAGGGAAAATCACTGTTCTAGCAGTTACTGCGGCATCGCTCACGGGCACAAGTATCTCAGTCTTACCTTCATTATCAAGCAGTAGTACGTAGTCGCACTTAGTTCTACTGAAGGAATTACTGATTATTCTTCTAATCCTGCTCTCTGGTATGCGGTTAGTGTCTAGATCACCTCGTATTTTTACAGTTTTCGAAGTCACCTCCTTAAGTACAGTAAGGAGTACTTTCCCGTCAAAAATCTTGTCCAGTCGCTCTAGGCACTTGAATAAGTATTCACCCATTCAAGAAAACCCCTAACGCTTGTACCCTATCTTCCTAAGGAATTCGTGTCTTTCCTTCTTCGCTTTCTCGTCCTCCACGCCAAGCGGTGTATATCCGTCGACAACGCCGAGGACTGCCCGCCCCTGATCTGTCTCAGCGACTACTACCTGCAGGGGGTTAGCCGTTGCCGTGTAGATACGGCATACTTCCTGCACCATCTTCACGGCATTGAGGACGTTTATTGGCCACGCATTCCTTAAGTATATGACGAACGTGTGTCCCGCCCCTATCTTCAGCGCCGCCTCTTCCGCCAGCTTAATGAGGTCGGGGTCGTTGCCATCCGAGCGTACCAGCCTTGCCCCGCTCGCCTCAACAAAGCCGATGCCAAATTTAATGGAAGTTGAGGACGTCACTAGCGTTTCGTAGAGATCCTCAACGCTCTTAATGAAGTGAGTGTGCCCCACTATTACGTTAGTTCCTTCAGGTACGGGGATGTCAATAACCTCTATCTTCTTTAGTTCACCCATAAGCCCTCCCTCCTTATCAATACGGTACATTACTAAAAAAGTTGGTTGGTCGTTCTTGATTAGTAATGCATGTGACCCTACCTCCTGTAAGGTTGAATTTTCATTACTTTTTCTTTAAATGATTTATCCATAGCGTCCTTGACAATCCCGATACATACTACATTATCTAGTGGTTCAACAAGTAGGGTATTGTCTGAATAGGGTGCTGAGAGCTCACGAAGCTTCCTTTCAAGTAATCTAAGCTGATCCTTACTCAAGCATCCGCGTCTGCCGAATCGGACTTCACTATACCTTAACCCTCCCCTCAGCACTACGTCGACCACACATTTTACCACGTCGTCCTTATCCTTACCCGCATCGCAGCATGCCATGATTGGAACTACGCGCTCGAGAGTTGTTGGTGGAAATGCTAGTAAAGCGTTGAGTAGTTCGTCGAACTGCAACGTGGTGCAAAGCACTAAAACACCGCCGAAGACAGTTCTCTCTATCTTGACGCTTGGATCGGCGGGGAAAAGAGCGTCGCCCACCTCAAGTTCCGCTAGTCTTTCTTTCCCGTACCTTACCGTTAGTACGTACGTGTTTCTGTCTCCACAGGGCGTCGTCATTTAGCTCTCGCCGCAGATCCTGCGCTTCGTGTACTCGAAGAACGATGATGGCGTCCACGCTATCCATGCCGGGAGTCTCTTAATGAATTCGTACGCCTCCTCCCAGCTGTCGAGTCCTAGGTCCCTAGCCAGCATCTCCAGCGTGTATACTGACCTTATGTACTTGTAAACTATGGATAGTGTTGTCTCATCGATCGGTATCTCCTTACCGCTGCTGAGGCGCACCACTAGCTCACACATTATCCCGACCCAGTAGAGAGGGTTTGTTCGGCTTATTAAGCTTGTATATTACCGTCAATGCTAATCCGTTGGTGCGTAACATAAGGCACGTTTCTCGTAGATGTCCCCGGTTCTCCTGAGGCTTGCTAAGAGCCTATCAAAGGTCTTCTCGTCAACTATGCCTAACTCCAGTGCTTTAGCCTTTAAGTACTTCCTCCTAACGCACCCTAGGTCCGAATCTTTCGCTAATTCTCTGATTAAGTTAAGTAGCGCTATTTCCTTCTCCTGCAGGCTCCTAGGCTTTCCAACCATTATCGTGTCTATGTCTAAAGTCCCGGTCTCAACATCCATGCCTACCTTTTGTAGGACGGTATTCATGAGCCTCACCGCCTCCGCAGCGTCCTCCGCCTCAACTTTGTTCTTGAGGGCCATTCTCGCATGTGCCTCCGCTAGGCGCACTAACGCCTCTAGCTGCCTCGTAGTTATCGCTAGGGGCGCTTTCGGGTTCTCAGCACTTTTCTTGCGGAGCTCTATATAGTACTCCTTAATTATCTCTTGAGCCTCCTTAGTGAGAACGGGTTTCACGTTCTTCCTAGCATAGGCGATGTACTTCCTAAGTAGGTCGGGCGGTATCTCCGGAGTTACTGACCCATGTCTCTCATGCGTTCTGAGCACATAGCGAACTAGGGATTCATCATGCTTTATCTCTGCCACGTCCTTCAAAATGAAGATCAGGTCAAACCTCGATAATATGGTGATCGGAAGGTTTATGTTCCCGGCGAGCCCCAGTTCCGGCTCGTAACGCCCGCGTTTGGGGTTCCCCGCAGCTAGTACTGATGCCCGCGCATTAAGGCGTGCGACGATACCGGCCTTAGCTATGCTGACCGTGCCCTGCTCCATGGCCTCATGTATCGCTACCCTGTCTTCCTCACGCATCTTATCTATCTCGTCTATGGCCACGATGCCGCCGTCACCGAGAACCATGGCACCAGCTTCTAGGAAGTACTCTCCTGTTTGCTTATCCCTGATGACGGCGGCGGTGAGTCCAGCGGCCGAGCTTCCCTTACCGGTAGTGTATATTCCTCGAGGCGCTATCCTAGCAACATATTGAAGTATCTGACTTTTTGCGGTTCCAGGGTCACCGAGTAGGAGTACGTGTATTTCGCCACGTATCTTAGTCCCGTCAGGGGCTTCCTTAGACACCCCTCCGAATAGTTGGAGGGCTACGGCCTCCTTTATGTCCCACATGCCGTAGATGGTGGGGGCTATGCTCGCTATGATTTTCCTTCGTATGAGTGGATCGCGGGATAGTGAGAGTATCTTCTCCTCATCTTCAGGGCTTAGCTTTAATTCCTCTAGGAATCTCTGCGCGACGATGACGTTGTTTGCCTCTACGTAGCAAGAGAATATTGGTTTCGAGGGCTTCTTACTTCTGGATAGCCTGACGATCCCTATGACGGAGACCCTATCGCCGGGCCTGGCCACATCAACTAGGTCGTCCACCAAGACGACTTCGATGGATCGAGGTATTTGGCCAGCAGGTATTTCCTCGGGCCTTTCCTGAACAACAACTAATTGCCAGTCACGGTACTTTGACTTCTCGGGGAGGAGCTTAAATATGCCGCGCTGTCTTCTCCTGGCACTCCCTTCCTCTAACTCCTCCTCATACGCCGCAACGCATTCGGGGCAGTAAGTGGGTTTCTCGAGTTCGTCCCCTATCTCCTCCCCTTCTCCCGGAGGCCACTCAAACTCGTGTTGCTCTCCGGTAGGAAGTATGTGGAGGTATGTTGCTTTGTAAAGCTTATGTCGTGGGGGAGTGCTCCGAACTATGATTCCTTCAATCATAACTAACTTGTTTATGTGTTCGCTTCTAATGTGACGTATTGGTGTGGACTTCACCCACCCGCTCAGCCTAGCGTAGAACTTGAAGACCTTGTCAGCATACTCGGGGTTTTCGTCCCTCACTAGCGTCCTGATGCTTTCACTGAGTGCTGGGAACGCCTCGTCAGGACTCTCCTCAATTATGTCTGCTAGGTGGGGGTCGTAGGATATTAGGTCCTCATAATCTATTGTCAAGGATCTTGATTCCCGAAGTATCATTTCCCTTACTCGTTCCCTGTACTTGAACTTCCCTCTACTGTCCCGGAAATTCCTGAGAAAGTCTGTGAAGAGTGCTTGGAGAGAGCTTATCTCCTCCTCCTTCGTGAGCTCCTCTAAGTTAATACTGCTGGTCAACCTTCGTCACCTCATCAAACCATTTTTGGATTACTGCACTGAGTTCTAGGAGAAGCCCCCTTTCCTCTGGTAGTAGCTTCTCTATTATCTCGTCTATCTTAGTGCTTAGGAACGCGGCATTCAGTATTTTCCTTAACCTTATCCTGACTATGTCGCTTAGGTTCCCCTCAACCTTCACTGCCTTCATGATGTTCTCTGGCTTCTCTCTTCCTTCCTCCTTGAGTCTCCTTATCAGTTCCCTAGCTTCTAAGTAGAATCGCTCCTTTAGTGGATGGAAGGAACTCCCTTTCATCCTACGCTCTATCATCAGGTACTTACCTATGTCGGTGTCTGTCAGCTTAGGTTCCCTGACCTCAACATCGCCTCGCTTCTCAAAAAAGGTAGCCATCCAGTAAGGTATTCCAGCTTCATCACCGCGTTGGTAGGTCTCCCACCCACCCTCTACACGCAACCTTCCTAGGTCCCTAAGTACGGCTACACGCACAGGCGACAACATGTGATAGATTTCCGCAAGTTTCACACAGTCCTCTGTCATCTCCCCTCCCTAAACTCTGGGTTCGTAACGAAACATATATCAGTAACCTAATAATACGAAGTTAAGCCCTCCTTGCCGGGGTAATATTGAGGTTCAATGTCCTTAAATACGGATGACTTGAGTTCATTAAACCAGTGATTGGGTGTCAGTAACACGAGCCGTCATCATTGCGTCAGCCGGCGATCTCACGTCATCCACTTAATCGTTAGGTCTCCCTAGGAATTAAGTGTTTAATGCGGGCTTTCAGGAGAATTGACGTTGTGATAATTGGAGGGTGTGGCGGGCCCGCCGGGATTTGAACCCGGGACCTACGGGTTAAGAGCCTCGGCCACCCTCGCTGGGTCCGCCGCTCTACCTGGCTGAGCTACGGGCCCTTCCCGTAATTTTGGGGAGTTGGGATTTTTAAAGATTATTTGAGCAGTGGTTGCATAGCTTGTTCCTTGGAGGTTATTCTAGGAAGTCAGGCATTTCAGCGACGTTAATTATGGGAACTATTACGTAGCCTGTCTTTGCGGCCTTTGAGAACTCTATTTTCTCTTCGGAGTCACTACTACGTAGTAATGCGTAGTTTGCTTCCTTAGGCACGGAGTTACTGTCATCTATGACGTAATAAAAGAGGGGTATTCCATAGTACTTGTAGAAATCCCTAAAGACCGCCATTATGCCGTAAAGCGTTTTCCCCTTCCTTTCACAACGCAGTATGTACGTAGGTTGCCCCATAGCGATGCTCGATGCTGCCATACGGACTAAGTCATTTATGCTTTTTACTCGAACCTTAATAGCCTTGCCCACACCAGAGGTGTTCAACTCGTTACCACCTTAGAGTCTTACGTTAAGACAACTATAAGCGTGATAGCGTGAGCTACTCTGGGTTAGAAAATTAGGTACTTCTTCAAGACCTCATAGTTCTTCACGATGTAATCCCTAACAAACTTCAGGTACTTCCTCGCTATGTCTGGCTGAGGTCTTCTGCCTATGGAGGGTACCTCAACTTCGAATATATCTGGTTCGGCATCCCTAGCAACCTCGGCCACGCGACCATCCCTCTCTATAATGAACGTGGGTTGCTGAATGCTGCCATTCTCTGCATAACCACCGATCCCTATGATCGGTATGTCGTTCTCGTTGGCCCTCGCAGCAGCGAGCATTAACGTCATTTCCGGCCGCCTACGCGTGATTATGGGGGGAGATACCGCAACGATCGCGTCACCGCCAAGGAATGCGTAAGCCCTCATAACCTCAGGTACCTCTAAGTCGTTAAGTATAGCGAAACATATGTTTACGTTCTCTATAGTAATCATCTCTATGTTCGGGCTCCCGGAAACCTTACTTGATACGGGTATGACGCTTTTCCCCCGAAATATGGGTGGCCCTACCGAGGGTATCAGGACGTTACTTAGGTATAGCTTATTACCTGCTCTTCGGAGAACCGGCGTCAACACTAAGGTTATGCCTCTACGCCGAGATATTGAAGAAAGTCTGCTCACTAACGTCTTGAGATTACTTCTGTAGTTGCCGTATCTGCGCTTACCTATGAGTGCCTCGTATAGGGGAAGTACAGGTGGCGACAGTAGAAGTGCCGAAACTCTATTGCTTAGATGTTGCGCTATCTCATCCGTCTTACGGACGAACTCCCTAGTCCCTACATCCAAGTTCATGCGGGCTACTGCAAGCACCACCCTGCGATATTCCTTACCCGTGCTCAAAGCATTCGCCCTCCACAATCCTAAACTGCCTTAACTCATCATATAACTCATCAAGTAACTCTTCATACCTCGCCTTCCCTTCCTCAACCTCCTTCATTCTCCTCTCAAGGAACCTTGTCCTTTCTTCACTAACTAATTTTTCGTACTTTGACTGCAAGTAGGAGTAAACCTCCCTGCCTAGTGGTAGTGGCACTATGCCTAGTTCACGCCTCCCTCCCTTCTCCTTTACCGCGATGTAGGCTACGTAGTGCCTCTTAAAGAGTGTGTCCACGATCTTAGCGTACGTGCTTGGCCTACCTATTTCCTTTTCCTTCATTTCCCGTATAAGTGAGGCTTGAGTATGTAGGGGTTCACGGTACCATTCCTTAAGCGTAAACCCGCTACTAATCACGTACTTCCCTTCCTCAGGTACTCGACGTACGTTGAAGTACCTGTAGAATGCCGTGAACCCATCGAATATTACGTCGGAATACACCTCGAAGTTCAGGGGGTCAAGCTTCACTGCAGTGCCGTCACTAAGCAGTATCGTCACCTTAGCTACGCCCTTCGCCTTCTTTACGATCGCGGGCTTTGATTGGGAAGCCATGAACCTCCTGAATATTAGGTCGTACACAGCAAAGTGCGCGCGGGTTAACCTCCTTACAGGTTCTATAATCCCCTCATTAATTAGGTTCCTTAGCGTCTCTGCGTCAATAGGCCTGGTAGGCCTTATACACTCATGTGCCCCTCCCTCACCCCAGGTTCTGGGCTGGAAGTAGTCCTCGAACTTATCGCCGAATTTCTCCTTCATGTACTCCCTAGCAACACCAATACCGACGTCCGAGACCCTAGTGCTGTCCGTTCTATGATACGTTATGAAGCCGAGCTCGAATAGGTCTTGCAGTATCTGCATGGCCTTAGGTGCCGGGATGCCGTACTTTGAGGAGATGTCGTAGAGTGCGGAGTCAGTAGTGTATGGGGGTAGCGGGTTAACTTGGGTTTCCGTGACTTCCTCGTACTTCACTTCCGCTATAACGGTCTTGACCTTACTTGGGTGTATCTTCCGCCGCTTATCCTCCGGTATCGGTATCTCCAACCTTAACTCTTCAAGCCGCAGGATCAGGAAGAGTGTCTTTGACTTCATGTGGCGGTCATACGCGTCTATTATCCAGCCGAGTACGGGTGTCTGAACCCTTCCGGCGCTAAGGTTCCTGTATTCCTTAGGATTGGCCTTACAGAGCTTAGCATACCGCTCGAGGTAATTCAGTATTCTTTTGTCTATGCGTGCACCCTCCTTCTGGTCCCTCTTAGCCTTAAGTAGCGCCTTTAACTTCTTCTTGCAGAACTCATGCCAGAACTCCGTCTGTAATTTACGTGAGAGTGAAAAACCTATCCACCTATCCTCTATCCTTCTGACGAGCTGTGCCTTAACTAAATCGTAGTTTATCCTTCTGGGGTTATTCACAGCGTTAATTATTGCCCTCCTCGTTACTTCATGGAACTCCACCCTGTACACGTTCCTATTTACTGGGAGGATCACGTTAGTTATGTCGAACGCTATCTTCTCTCCCTCGGTGTCCGGATCCGTCCCGACTAAGATCTCATCCACTTCCAGTGCTACGTCCCTTAATGCCTCGACAGCCCTGACGGAGTCTACTACGTTAGTTGATCCGCAGTAGGGGCACCGCGGGTTCCGCTCGTCCAGCTCGACCGTGAATTGGTGACCGCAATTATTGCACCTCTTGAGCGTAGTGTAGACAGGCACGAACCTAGGTCCGTGCTCACCGCCTAATCTGCGGCAAACTATGCCGTGGATCGTGGGTAGCTCTTCCTTCAGCTCCGTGACTAAGTCGTAGATATGTCCGCCGCTAGCCGTTATGAGTAGGGTATAGTTTCCTAGGTTGGCTTCATAGACCTTTAGACGGCCATATTCCCTGACGCTTGGTCTGCCAAAGAATTTAGCTATGGTTCTCGCCTTGTTTGGGGACTCAACTACTAGGAGGGCTGTCTTTAGCCTTAAGGGTCCTTCCTTACCTATCACTTCACGTGGTATTCGTCCCTCCCTTATCCTACGTATTAACTCCCTAGTCCTGTCTATTTCTGACAGCACTTCATCTAGACGTACCTCACCTAACGGTATGAACTTGAAGTCATCAATCATCCAGCGCAATCTCCTCTCAAGCCCGTTAAGTATTCTCTCATCATCCACTATCACTACCGAGAGGCCTTTGCTTATGCCTCCTAGGTAGAGCCTTGAGGTCCTACCACTCGCTTGGATATAGGTTGGCGCATCTGGTATTAGCACGTACAGGTTGCCGTCCTCCTCGTAGACAGCTACGTTGGGGTTTCGACGGATTGCTTCAAGGATTTCGGGCTTAGTTAGGAGATCCTTGAGCAGTTGGTAGGCCTCCATGAATTCCTTCTCAGCAGCGGTTGTTGGTTCGCGCTTACCTTCGAGCACTTCATTGAGTACTTGAATTAAGGCCATTCCCGCCCTCCTTAAGTACCTCCTCAGCCTGACGATGTGGGCGTCTATCATGCGTCGTTGCTCACTATTCTCTACAGCATCCCTAACAAGAGGAAGTAGTCTAAGAACGTCTTGGGGCTTCACGCCTTCTAGTCTGAGGTTTATCTTGTGCCTCGGGGGTCCCGCGAATATTGCGTAGCGGATTACTTCAGGCAGGTCAATACCTCTGACGAGTATCCCGTAGTACGTGGCCACACCTACTAACACGTCAAGCACTCCGTTAGCAAACTCGTCTATGGCTGCGACGTTCCTGCTGTGCACGGCTGCAGCCTTAACTCCTCGTTCCTTCAGGTACTCCGCCACCTCTATAGCGTAGTCCACACCCTTATCTATGGGGACGTAGATTAAGCCGCCCTTACCAAGCTTCTTAACTAACTGTAGGATCGTTTCCTTAATATCGCCCTCTGGGTGCTTGTAGGTGTCCACGATATTACGTATGAACTCTGGCCTAGCACCGATCTCAAAACCTAGGAGTTCCTTAAACAACTTAACCCTGGTGCCGCGTGGATTGCCTGTGGCTGACGCTATTATTAGTACCTTATCCACCTTCCGCCTTCTACGCTCAAGGGCCTCCTCTATCTGATTGAGCTTCTCTAGGAGCTTAGCGTTCTCCCCTCTGAACACGAGTTCCCTCTTAAGCTTAATGGCTTGCAACGCGCGTTCTAAGTCCTTTTCAGTGAATCCCAGTAATTGAAGCACGTAGTTTATGGCCTTAGATCCCTTCAGTATGGCGTCGACGTCGTCAACGAAGATGAATTTGAAGTCGTGCTTGAGTATCTTATCCGGGTTACGGAGCAGGTAGTTTGAGGTAGTCACGAGTATGTCGAAGCCCTGCGGATCCTCTAGGGCTTCCTCCCGTGCTTCTCTCTCACGCTTCTTGAGCTTCGAGTGGATCGCAACAAACCTAACGACTATTCCTGCCCTTGCAGACATCTCCTCAAGTTTCCTCTCAAGTTGCATGGCTAGGGCGGTTGTAGGGACTATGAAGTACGACTTGCGCCCCTTCATAGCTAGGTAGAGTGCTACGACAGCCCCGAACGTCGTCTTACCGACGCCGGTGGGCGCTATCATCGCGAACGAAGCCTTCTTAGCTATTCGCTTAATCCACAGCCTCTGAATGCTCCACGGGTCATTACCAACGCACTTCCTGAAGAAATCACAGATCTCTTCATATGTACGGGTAACCTCATGCAACGCCCTATACGCTTTAAGCGTGCCGAGCTCCCTAAGCCTCCTGTAAATCTCATGAACAGAAGGCTCCGCAGGGGGGTCAGGTAAGCATGAGGAGCAGGGCAAACTCCTCTCTAAACGTTTATCACTCACGAATCCCCCACAATTGGGGCAAGCCCGCCCGTAGACCAGGAGACTCGCCTTCTCAACTTCCTCCCTAAGCGTCATACCCGACCTCAAGTTATGAGGGCTTAAAACGTTCTAATAAAGGATTTCCCTTAAATAAGGAACCTCAGTGAAGAGAAGACACATCACCCCTCGAAGGTCAGGAGACCGTCGTATCATCACTCAACACAACAAATATCTAACTCGTTAATAAGTAACACAACGATGATGAACAACGAGGAACAACCCTAAGAGGGGATGAGGAAACCTGTCTCAGCTGATAATTATAGTAATAGCCTTAATCCCTTATCCTCAGGGGTTCAACCTTCCAAGCATACTTTGCTTAAAATAATGTTTGTTGCGAAAACGTTCCTATTTGCTGAGCGTTTATTCCAAGGCTTCCTACTTTCTCAGGGCACCCTGTGCAAACCACTTAATAGAGCCCTCAATCCTACGAGAGCCTCGATTGCCAGCAGCCATGACTCAGCTTCCTCCTCGGTTATGGATTCTTGGCATCTGTAATCGTGCTTATTTATGTACTTACGAATAATGTTGACTAGGTTCTTTAGCTTAGCTCTCTGTATCTCTAGTAACCTCTCCCTAACGCTTTCGTTAGCAAGCTTTATGATCATGTTAAAGTGCCTGGAGCAGAGCACTGACTTACTGTTGGCTACATACTTACTTAGTAGGTCTGTAGACTCGATTTCTAGGGCGAACGACTCCACATAAACCTCCTCAAACTCTTGAAGCTGTTTACATACATAACAACCGCTACCAGCTCTGGGAAACGTACCTTTATTTAGAGCCTCTAAGTATCTGCTTAACAAGTCCTCCATTATTATTGCTGGGCCTAAGCCGCTACCTAAGCTACGGTCCTCCATAGCTAACCTAGCCATTAGCCACGAATGATACTGACATAGACCCCACCCATGTATAATTAATTTACGTACATATGGGTCATTAACATGCTCATACAATAAGCTCTGAAGTGCACTGACTTCTACTTTGGATAAGAGCCTGCATATGGGGCAACCTCCTTCATCTATAGCTGAAACCAGTGATACATAGACAAGATCCCCACCTTCTTCTGAGGGTCTGCGCTTATGAAGGAACCCCATCACTAGTCCCAGAAGTAAAGAGGAACAGCAGAACATAATGTTAGTGATTCCGCTAGATTTTTATGATGAAGTTCCTTTAACGAGTAAAAGAATTAAGTTCTGAGGGAAAAGAGCACTTCGTGCTTATTCTTCACAGTAATGATACTTAGTATTTGTCCCTGCATTATCACTAGCTTTGCACTCATTAAAGCTACTTATTATGCACTACATCAACATTCGACTTAGTTAGTCTGTTTTGCTTTCTTTCCTCACCGCTCTTCTCTAAAAGTAGTCTTATTGAGTGTAGTAGCTCCTCATTATTTGAGTAATACTCTCTTTTTGGAAGTAATATTCGACTGCCCACCTATTGTCTTGTAATTTTGCTCAGAGAACCTTACTATTGCAGACAATATTCTTCTTATAATGTGTCTCGAGACTGCTTATGGTATTGGGCGATACATAGCTAGCGGCTCGTGGTTCTCTAGAGCATCCCCTAGCCTGATGATATAGTAAAAATAGTTTGCCCTGTCTTTAAGAGGGGAATCTTACCCTAGAACCCTGGAACTACTTACATTATCGTATATTGCCCCGAGCCGGTAATGTTCAACGTCCTTTAATGATGTTGAGGTTCCTGCAACGCATCCTCTAGACCTACCTTTTCTTAGCATAGTCACGGGGAAGCAAGGGGCGTTCAAGAAGAGTGGAGAAGGGGGATTATAGTTTCTCTGTAGCAAGGTGTTTTATTATGGGATCCGGTATTTTGTATTTATTGTTCTCTTTTATTAGATAGCCGTATTTCACTAGGTTTTTCAGAAGTTCTGTGAATCTCTTATCCGTGATAGGCCCTGTTCTCGCTACTGTGTAGGCTTTAATGTCGCTCCATGATTCGGCGCCGTGAGCGACAGCCTTTAGTATGGCGCTATAGCGTTTTCTTGATGGAGCTATAACCCTCACTAGCTCCTCTAGGGCTAATTTAGAGCCCTCCTCAAATACTTTAGCCATAGCTTTCTTATGTGGGAGTTTTCTCACGGCACGGTAGTATCCATAATGTGTTAGCCAACCCACAAGCCCGTCGAATGTTTCAACGGCGTCTTCCACTTCCCTTAGCTCTACCTCCTTCCCTAACTCCTTAAATCCTTGGATAAGGAAGTCCATACTTTGTTCTCTAGTGAATCTATCGACGTATATTTCCCTTATATACCTACCGAAGAGAGGTGCTTTGGGATCGTCTACTCTGAGGAACTCTCTTAAAACCCCGACCTCACTGCCTGTAAGTATGAATGTTACGTTGCTGAGGTTATCTATAGCCCATGCAAGTATCCCATCATATCTTATATTTGAGAATCTAAGGTACTGTGCTTCATCAAATACGAAAACAAACCTCATACCATGCCTTCTACACCATAAGTCTATTTCGGAAAGCAGTGTTGTGAGGGAAATCCTTGCCGTAGGCTCCACTTCAATCTCGTAGCCCTTCACGCGTATCTTCCTAATCCTCCCCAGCACTTCCTTCAGGTTAAACCCTAACCTCTCATACCACTTCATGTGCTTCTTAAAGCCCTCCACTAGATACCTTATGAGGTACGGTATCGTGACTATGTTTTCACTGTAGTACACGTCTCTTACATCAACAAGCACGTACGGCAAACTAGCTTCCTTAAGGGCCACCTTCACTAAACTTGACTTTCCAATCCTACGAACACCAAAAACTACAACTAATCTCTCACCGAGCCTTAGGGCCTCAAGAACTTCACTAAGTTCTGCATCCCTATCGTAGAAATCCTCCCTGCGCTCCTTAGGATTAACATCAAATAGCATGACTATCACCCCCCGATAGTAACTATCTCCCCCCGCCAGTAATAAAATCATTTCGACTTCCTGCAGTTCTCACTATCCACTAGTTTATATTCTCAAGAGATGTCCTTTCAGAGAAGGTATCAGGGTTACCTAAAGGAGCCCTAGGTCCTAACAAACTATGGGTTCAAGTAGTACCTCCCGAATCTGTTCTCGCATTAAGGACTTCAACTGGTTTAGTGAGTTCCATTAAATTTTGTCAGAAGGTATTGAAAAATCATTTTGGCTATATGTTTTCAGGCTAATAATTTAACGGTGTTTTTGGGGAAGGTTGCGAAAGGATTTTAGCAAGTAGGGGTAGGTTTAAATACAGGGTAAAGTTTAAGTATTAGGTAAAAGAAAATTTACCCGGGTGAGAAAAAGTTGAAAAGGAATCTATCCCCATTTGTCTCAGCGATTGTTGTAGTACTGTTGTTAACATTAACAACAGTCGCAATAGCCCAATCAACGCTATTCAAGAACGTTCCTCCTCCACCATCAGATGGAGAGAATGAAGTAACGCCACCAGGTACCCCTCCAAATGAGGGAAGCGGAGCGGCCCCACCGCCGCAGGCTTCGGGCGGGCAGGTGCCTAGCGAAAAGAGTGGGGCGCCTCCACCACAAGGCACTCCCTCGAATGAAGAGAACGGAGTGACTCCCTCCCCTCCTCCACCACCGAGCGTTCCCTCTAGTAAGGGGAATGAAGGAACCACTCCACTAAGCACTTCTTTAAGCGGAGGGAAGGGAGTGGTTCCTCCCTCGCCGCCGCAGCCGTCTCCGCAGGATTTAAGAAGAGATGCTCTTCGGGAGCTCAACCACGCATATAATGAATTCGGTAGCTTAGACAAGCTCATTAATTATGCTGAGGAGAATGGCGTTAAGGTGGATGATATCAAGGATCTGTGTTCACTAGCTCTAGACCTTTATAAGACGGCGCTAAAATATTTTGAGAGCGGGAACTACGTTAAGGCCAGGATATACGCTCACCTAGCGGTGGAGAGCGCGCACGGAATAAGGGATTTGGTAAACCATGAACTAGCAGTAAAGAACGTGGCAATCCCGCCCCCGTAATGGTTGCTAGGGACTGTAGAGGATGATTAGAGGCTTCACCGAGTGATACGGTTGCGTAATTAATCGGCATATTTTCGTCCTAGTCGCGGGTGCTATGCTGTTTCTGAACGATATTTTCCTCTAGTGTCTGGCGTGCTTGCCTCATAGGGCGCGGTTGGGTGCGGGCACGTAGGGGTTCTCTACCTTATGTGGTTCGTTATGGTCGTAACGCTGGCTTACGTCTTACCCTATACGGTCTTTGCTTCGGTGGCTGGCTTAACTCTGTACTTGTTCTGGCTTGAGTTAGCTATGACGCATCTACTCGTTTCGTACGCTTACCTGAAGTTAGGTAATGGTGGTGATGCTTCGTGAATGGGTTCCTAGTGATTTCAGCTGTGGTGCTTGCTCTGTACTTCGTCGTAGGGACGGTTCTTGCTCTCGCTTCACGCAGGTTCGGCATGGGTACTAGTAGGGATTACTTCGTCGCTGGCTACAGATTAGGTGGGTCTTGGCGGCTATGACGTATACCGCCACCACGTACTTAGCCCTCATGATGGTTGGCTTGGTAGGGCTTACCTACATGACTGGTGTGGGTGAGGAGGGTTCCTCAATGCCGCGTTCTTGTCGGACGTTTTCTGGGTTATGTATTAAGTACTGTCAAGTTAAAGCCTTATATTTCTTGTCTGTACATATTATGTCTGGTGGTGTTATGTCTGTGAAGTTGACTGTTAGGGTTCCGAGGGAGCTTAAGGAACGCATGGATAGGTTTAGTCACGTTAATTGGAGTGAAGTTATCCGTGAAGCTATTGAGGAGAGGGTTCGTGAGGAGGAGGTGAAGTGGGCCTTAAGGATCATGAACGAGATCTCCACCAAAGCCAAGCCGGAGAGGCCCCTAGCCGAGGTCATTAGGGAGTTCAGGGATCGTAGATGAGGATGAGCTTAGTTCTCGACACAAGCGCTATCGTTAAGTGGTTTGTGGAGGAGGACGAATCCAGCGAAATGCGTAGGATCAGGGACCTCTACTTAAAGGGAAGGGTGGTGATTCACATACCCTCACTACTCCTCATAGAACTAGCTAACGCGCTAAGGTATGTTAAGGGGCTCACCCCAACCGACGTCGCTAACGCCGTGGAAGCGTTGAGGGCCTTACGCCTAAACATCGTCGACGACACGGAAGTGCTGGAGGAAGCCATAGAGACAGCCTTCAACACGGGCATCACCGTCTACGACGCCATATACGTAGCCTTAGCCAAAACCACGGACTCCAAACTAATAACCTACGACACCGAACTACTAAACAAATTCAAAGACATAGCTAGGAAAGCAAGCCAAGCAATCAACGAAATAAACACGGCAGAAAGCCGCCCACCCACCTAACCACACCAAGACAACCTGACTCAAGTGAACCGTTTATCCCTAGCCCTTATCTATTACTACACTCGTATAGCCTCCTCAACCTCTCCTCCTCTCTCCCCTCAAGCTCCTTCCAATCAATCGGTTCTAACTTATCTACTAGGTCATCCTCGCTCACGCCGAGCACCCTCCTAAGAACGCCTACCGGCACGCATTACCCACGCACCCATGATTAGGGTGGGACCCGCCTGCTGGCCCTACGTCATTACTTCCGTTAGGGTCTTGACCTCGACCACGTCGCCTGCCTTCTCTCTCAGTTCCTTATCCTCCGTCACTAGGGTTAGGTCGTTATTCTTAGCGAGTACCACGTAGGATGTGTCGTACGCCGTTATCCCGAGTTCTAGGGCTGTCTTCAGTATTTCCTCCTCGCATCCCTGCGGGCTCAGTACGTTCATGTACTTCGTCACATCCCTTAATACCCGTATCATGGTGATGACGTCCTCAGTCGTTATTGACTTAATTAAGCGTGCCTCCTTCCACAGCCCGTTAATTACTTCATAGATCGTTAGCCACTGGATGTAGTTACTGATGAGTATGTCAGGTCTCCTAAGCTTAAGAGCGTATATTAGTGAGGAAGCATCGAAGAGTAGCCCCCTACCCATTACTCACCTACCTTCCCTATCCTCCCTCACGTGCCTCACGAAGCGCTCCACATCGATCTTCTCCAGCACCTCACTAACCTTGTCAAGCTCCCTACTCAGTAGCTCGAGCCTACGCCTCCTAACCTCCTCCTCAAGAGCCCTCCTAAGGACCTCAGACACCCTTATCCCAAGCCTCTCAGCCTCCTCCTTAAGCTCCCTCGGAACCCTAACACTCACAACAACACTCAAAGTAATACACCCAAGTAAACAGCTAATCGTAAACAAATAAAGTTTACGAGAAAGAAGGCCTAGGAGGGCGTGGGTTGATTATTCACCCTATCCTCCCTCACAAGCTTAGCTATGAGGGCAGGATCCACCCTCCCGGCTAGGCGTTCGTGAAGCCTCCTCAACCTCTCTGCAAGAATCCTCCCCTCAACCTCCTCAACATACCTCTCAAGCATTTCACGAACGACTTCACTAACATTAACATCGAGCCTCTCAAGCCTCTCCTTCAGCTCCTTAGGGATCCTCACAGAAATAACCACGCTCACCAATA
>JALVVU010000181.1 GCA_027023255.1 Desulfurococcales archaeon | reverse complement strand
ACGCCTCGGCCCCCTTAACGAGCTTCGTATTTATCTGCACTATGTCCTCCGTTATCGTATTGCCTCTAACGTACTTCCTCCTGCGCTCGCCCTTGTTCTTCGGGTGGAATCCTGGAGGTCCAGAGAGTAGTAGTGCTTTCTTAACGCCTCCCGGTAGTGTCTTCAGCATTGGGAACCCTGTGTTGTCTGAACCGCCTGTTATGAGGAGCTTCATGCCTGGTATTCCAACTACGGAGGAGTCAACGTAATCGCCTATGCGTTTCTCTAGGAATGCCGCGGCCTTGTCGCCGGTCACGGTTACTTGGAATGCCTTGGCCCTGAACACTTCGCCAAGTACTTCCTCCTCACCTACCTTCTCCGCTAGCAGGGCTGAGGGGACAAGTAAGGTGAATTCAGGGACTGAGTCATCCGTTATTACGCGGATGGTGAAGTTTACTTTTTCCCCTTTGGACTTGTCCTTCCATATCCGTAGCGTTATTATCTTGTACGGTGCCTTGAGTAGTTCGAAGGTTTTCGGGTTCATCTTTCCTTCGATCATTGCCTTACCTTCCTTATGTTTCTCATCGTACTTTAGATCGTCCGACCCGACAACCTTAACTAGAATAGGTCTCGGATCACCAGCTTCCGGATCGTTAACCACTACCTTGAACTCCGGCATCACACCACCTGCTAAGGATAGAGCAGTACGCAATTTAAAAGCTTTGAGCGTTCAGAACTCGTACTCGTTGAATCCGTTCTTACCTATCAGCGGTACGAATATGCATGGTACGGAGTTACTTACTTTGATGTTGCCGCTTCCATCCTTATCAACGATCTTGAGGACTTGGTAGTATCGTCCCCCAACGGGGATGGCCATCCTCCCTCTGGGTTTCAACTGCTTCACTAAGTTCTCAGGTATTGAGGGGGCGGCGGCCGTAACTATTATCCTGTCGTATGGCGCGTGTTCTGGCAGGCCTAAGGAGCCATCTCCATGAACCACCGTAACGTACCTGTCGTAGCCTGCCCTCCGCAAGTTATTGCGTGCGAACTCAACAAGTTCTCTGACACGCTCTATAGTCCATACGTGTCCCTCAGGCTTTACGATCTCCGCCAGTATCGCTGCTTGGTAACCACTCCCCGTACCTACCTCAAGTACCTTATCACCACGTCTAGGGCTTAGCTCCTCAGTCATTATCGCTACCATGTGAGGAGCGCTAATGGTCTGCCCATACCCTATGGGCAAAGGCCTATCATCGTACGCGTAGTCCCTAAGCTCAGGAGGAACGAACTCCTCGCGCGGAACCTTGAGGAACGCTTGAATTACCTCGGGCGTCCTAAGTATCCCTTCAGCAATCAGCGATTCCACAAGCCTCCTACGCTCCGTGCTGTAGTCTCGGGATTCTGCATCCAACCCTGAAGTACACCATTATATTGTGGTTTACGATCAGTAATTTGTGTTCAGCCATGGTTACGGGCTGGTGCGGTGACTGGTTCTGTATGGAGATCGTGAGGTTCAAGGGGCATAAGAACGTAAGGGCCACGCACAGAACCACCGTGGAAATCACCCGGGAACCGGGGCTAACGCCTCGCGGCGACTGCATAATCGGCGTGTCCGCGGATAAGGGACTCAAGCACTTCAGCCCTAGGTTTAAGGAAATGATTAGGATTCCTGGAGCATTAGTTATCGCTTTAATACTCACGGAACATGGAGACGTCGACTTCATTAAGGGCTCTGGAGATCCTGGGCTGAGCTTGGATGATCCTGATAGGATCATAATCAGGAAATCCAGTTACGTGGCGCCCAACACGGTCATGGTGCGGGCAAGTAAGGCAGCTAAAGACCTTAGTAGGTCATTAGTAGAGGCGTTGAGAGGCGAGTGCAGAGGGTTAGCAGTGTTCATAGTTATTGGGAAGAAAATTGAGGAGCTGAGGGAAACCCCCGAAATTTTGGCAGGTATTGAGGGTGAGTTGCTGAGGTTTTAATGTGGTGAACTAATTTTAGTAGACTTCAGGCGCTCTCCACTCTCCCCAAACATCCCTTAGTACGCCGGAGATCTCGCCTAGGGTGGCTTTAACCTTGACCGCCTCGAGTATTGGTGGGAAGAGGTTGCCCTCACCCTCTGCTACGCGCCTTACCTTATCTAGCGCGTCACGCACCTTGATAGGGTCACGCTCTTCCCTGAGTTTGCGTAACCTACTCACTACCCTCTCACGGACCTTTGGATCAACCTTAAGTACCTTGATCTTCGGCTCTTCCTCCTCGACGAACATGTTTATGCCTATGAACGGTATCTCCCCTTTCTCGACCTTCAACTGCCACTCATACGCTGCCTTAGCTATCTCACGCTGTGGGTACCCAACCTCTATGGCTCTCACCATACCTCCGAGCTTCTCTATCTCATCTATTATTTTCCAGGCTTTCTCCTCTATTTGATCCGTTAACCACTCAATGTAGTATGCGCCGCCTAACGGATCCACCGTGTCTACCACGCCGGACTCATAGAGCAGTACCTGCTGCACTCTTACCGAAAGCTTCACTGATTCCTCCGTTGGTAGCGATAATGCCTCATCGTAGGAGTTAACGTGCAGTGACTGCGTGCCACCCAGCACGGCGGCGAGAGCCTGAATCGTCGTTCTTATCAGGTTAACTAGTGGTTGCTGGGCCGTCAACAACACGCCGGCTGTCTGCGTGTGGAACCTAAGCATCATTGAGCGCCTGGACTTCGCGCCGAATCTCTCCTTCATTATCTTAGCCCACATCCTCCTAGCCGCTCTAAACTTCGCTACCTGCTCGAAGAGGTTCGTTCTTGCGGCGAAGAAGAAGGAGAGTCTGGGAGCGAACTTGTCGACGTCCATGACTCCGCGCTCGAGCACGTGCTTGACGTACTCTATGGCGTCCGCAAGCGTGAACGCTATCTCCATGGCGGGTGTGGCTCCGGCCTCCTCGAAGTGGTACCCGGATATGCTTATGGAGTTCCATTTAGGCATGTTCTGCGCTGCGTATATTATGAGGTCTGTGGCGTACCTCATTGATGGTTGGGGTGGGTAGATGTAGTTATTCCTCGCTATGTATTCCTTGAGGATGTCATTCTGTACTGTTCCCCTGAGGATCGACTTATCTATTCCTCTGGACTCCGCGACCGCGACGTACATTGACAGTACCTCTATGGCGGTCGCGTTTATGGTCATTGACGTTGAGACCTTATCCATTGGGATGCCATTGAATACTAAGTCCATTTCCTTAACTGAGGGCATCGAGACGCCTACTTTACCGACTTCATACCACGCTAGTTTATGGTCTGGGTCTAGACCTAATTGGGTGGGTAGGTCGAACGCCATACTCAGCCCTGTTTGACCTATGCTTAGGAGGTAGCGGTACCTAGCGTTAGTATCCTCTGCCGACCCGAAGCCAGCGTACTGCCTTATTGTCCACGGCCTCCCCCTGTACATCGTCGGGTAAACACCGCGTGTGAATGGGTAGTCACCTGGGAACCCTAGCTTCTCGAGGTACTCCCATCCCGCACCTTCTGTGTCTAGTGGCGTGTAGACCCTCCGAACCTCAAAGCCCTCCTCGGTCAGAAACTTTGCTTTCCTTTCAGGGAATTTCTTCAGTACTGGCTCCAGCACCTCCTTGCTCCATTCCTTCATACGTTCCCTTATCTTCTCTAGGTCTGTCATCTCACCCATACCTCTCGAGGATTTCTAGGAGGACGCCGTGTGTTGCCTTTGGGTGTATGAAGTTTATTTTCCTCTTACCGCCGGACACTAGCTTCGGCTCCTCGTACACTACGCGTACGCCCTTCTCCTTCAACTCCTTGGTTAGGGCGTCGACGTTCTCCACTCTAATCGCTATGTGGTGGATTCCCTCACCGCGCTTAGCTATGTACTTCGATATTGCTGAGTCCTCGCTGAGTCCTTGAAGTAGCTCTATGTACACGGACCCTGCCTTAAACATTGCGATCTTAACCTTCTCCTCCGGAACCTCCTCAACCTCGACTAGCTCGAGACCCAGTACGTCACGGTAGAACTTTATGGCTTCGTCTAGGTTCTTTACGGCTATACCTATGTGATCGAGCTCCCTCATCAGTTGTTCACCTCCAACGCCTTCTCGTAAACCTCGACAACCTTGCGGAGCGGGGTTCCAGGGCCTAGAACCTCGAAAACACCCATTTTCTTGAGTTCCTTAGCATCGTCAGGTGGAATTATGCCGCCTACGATTACGGGGACGTTTAATCCTTTCTCCTTCATCAGCTTCAGTAGGTCGGAAACGAGCTCCATGTGCGAGCCTGAAAGGATGGAAACACCGACGACCCCCACATCCTCCTCTATTGCTGCCTCAACAACGTCTTCCGGGGCTTGATGGACGCCTAAGTAAATCACCTCAAACCCCGCGTCCCTAAGTGCCCTAGCTACGACCTTAGCTCCCCTGTCGTGACCGTCAAGACCTAGCTTGGCAACCAGAACCCTGCGTCTACGCTTGATGTTCTTTACCTCTGAAGTCGCATCTAGGGTGTTTACGCTCATGCGGGCTTACCCTTAAGCTTTTTCTGCGTGGGAAATCTTATACTTACCCTTAATGGATAGGCTATCCAGTAACCTCCATTACGGCGAGGAAGAATGCCTCCGTTAAGTGCTTGTGTGGGAAGAAACGCATTACCTTATCATGGAAGTCCACTACCCTATACCCTGGAGAGGACCAAGGATACTTCCTGACAAGCCTAACGGCATCATGCACTGTTGCGATGACTTCCTCCCCCTCCTCCGGCATTATTGAGCATGTCGAGTACACCACTAGGTTACTGGCGTGCTTGACTGCCCTACTGATTAGGTCCTTCTGGATCTCGGAGTAATGCCTTACCTTCGAGGGTGTTAAGTGGATCTTCACTCCTGGGTCCTTGCTCACCGCCCCGCTGTTGCTGCATGGGGCGTCAAGCAGTACCTTGTCGAACGCGCTGCGGAGAAACACGTCTCTTGAGTCCGCCGCCACTAAGTGTACCTTACTTAAATCAACACCAAGCTTCATGAGTAGGTTGGCACACATTAGTAGGCGCCTATAGCTAATGTCCACGGCGACGACTCGTGCCCGGTTCTCAGCGAGCATCATTATTAGTGACGTCTTCATTCCTGGTGCTGCAGCCATGTCTAAGATGACGTCGCCTGGTTCAGGATTGAGCGCGTTAACGACCGCCGCTGAGGCCTTGTCCTGAGGGATGGCCATGAATTCCTTAACGGGCTTGAGTAACCTCACGGGTTTCGGTGAGTGTTTCACGAACACCATGTAGGGGAAGTGCTTATCTACCTCGTATTCAACGCCTTCATCCTCAAGCTGACGAAGCACCTTCTCCTCGGGAGCTTTCAGCGTGTTTATCCTTAACCACCAGCGCCTGCGGTTCATTTCGCTCAGTAACTCCTCCACCTCATCCCCTACTAACGATGCTAGCTTCTCGTAAAACCACCTTTGATAAGATAGGTGGCACCAAGGTGGAAGGTTAGTGTCATTCCACTGCTTACTTAGCCAGAACCTCACGATCTTCCCGTAGCTCCTTAATCTAGTGTTCACGCATAGAACCTTAAGGTAATCGGAAACAAGTTCCCTCGCCATGTTGTAGAGTTTCTCCCTTTCCTCAAGACTATCAGCGCATCTCCCC
>JALVVU010000180.1 GCA_027023255.1 Desulfurococcales archaeon | reverse complement strand
ACAAGTTCGAGGCAGAAAACACCATTCACTACTCCTACGAAATGGTTAACCTAGTCGGCGCCTCAATGGCTGGCAGGAGAGGCAGGTACGTCACCGTAGACGACCTCCTAGACCAGATGAAGGAGAGGATACTTGACATCATGAGTGAGAGAGGGTCACGGAGCGAGGACATAGCGGAGAAGATGGCCAGGTCAGCCTTCAGGTACATGATGCTCTCGACATCACCTAACAAGACCTTAGTCTTCGACGTGAGTAAAGCCCTGAACATACGTCAGGCGTCGGGCCCCTACATACAGTACACCTACGCTAGGGCTAAAGCGGTGCTCACCAAGGCAGGAGGGGTTCCATGGAATAAGCTGGAATTCAAAGGCGCGGGGGAGGGACTACGCCGTGAACTCATATGGTTACTTGGTAAGTTCCCACACGTCATGAAGGGAGTGCTTGAGAGCCTAAGGCCTGAGGATTTGGTTGCGTACATGAATAAGGTTGCAGACACCTTCAACACGTGGTACGGTGCCGAACCCATAGCTAAGGAGGTAGATGAGGGATTAAGGGCGCTCAAGCTAGCCATTACGTACGGCGTGTCTGTGGTGTTAGCCAACAGCATGAAGGCGCTAGGCATGGACGTTCTGGAACGAGTGTAAAGCAACACCAAAGGCTTTAAATTAGATTCACCATTTACGCCTTCCTTGAACGCATGAATTAAAATTTCAATAGACAAAATTAGCTTATAAGCATCGTTAGGGACAATTTAATGGTGTGGCATGTGTCCGAGAGAGATTACATAGAATTAAGGGTCGAGACTGCTTACCAGAAGGATGTAGGCGAGAAGCGAGCCCGCCTTAGCCGGAAGAACATGTCAAAGCTAGGCATACAGACCGGTGACTTCATCGAGGTTGAGGGACCTAAAGGCACAGTCGTACTTAAGGCATGGCCAGTCCATATGAACGATGAGCATAAGGACATAATACGGATCGACGGGTACACTAGGGAAGCTATAGGCGTCGCCGTAGGCGAGACCGTGAAGGTTCGTAAGGCTAAGGTCGAGAGGGGGACAAGGGTAGTACTAGCACCTACAGTGCCTCTAATGTTCGATGAAGCATTCGTGGAGTACGTCAAGGAGAACCTCCTCTACAAGCCAGTTAAGCGTGGTGAGGTTGTCTTCGTGCACTACCCGTTCTTCGGAGAACCCCTCAAGTTTGTCGTGGTTGCTACTCAGCCTACTCAAGCGGTTTACATTGATGAAACAACGAGGTTTGAGATAAAGAAGGAACCCGTTAAGGCTGAGGCCCTAGCTAGGGGTGTCCCGAGGGTCACTTGGGAGGACATAGGTGATTTAGAGGAAGTGAAAGCAAGGATCAGGGAGATTGTTGAGCTCCCGATGAGGCACCCAGAACTCTTCAAGCACCTAGGCATTGAACCGCCTAAGGGTATCTTGCTGTATGGTCCGCCTGGTTGTGGTAAGACACTACTAGCAAAGGCGCTCGCCAATGAGATAGGCGCTTACTTCATACCGATAAACGGTCCTGAGATCATGAGTAAATTCTACGGTGAGTCAGAGCAGAGGTTAAGGGAGATCTTCGAGGAGGCAGAGAAGAACGCGCCAGCAATAATTTTCATTGACGAGATCGACGCCATAGCGCCCAAGAGGGAGGAGGTCGTCGGCGAGGTTGAGAAGCGCGTCGTAGCCCAGCTACTCACCCTGATGGATGGGCTCAAGGAGAGAGGAAAGATCATAGTGATAGGCGCCACTAACAGGGTTGACGCCGTTGACCCAGCGTTAAGAAGGCCAGGTAGGTTCGACAGGGAGATAGAGATACCGCCACCCGACAAGAGGGCGAGGTTAGAGATCCTTAAAGTACACACAAGGAACGTGCCCCTATCAGAGGACGTTAAGCTTGAGGAAATAGCCGAAATAACCCACGGATTCACCGGCGCCGACCTAGCAGCGCTGGTTAAAGAGGCAGCAATATCCGCGTTAAGAAGGTTCCTTAAGGAGGAGAAGGTCGACCTAAACAGGCCCATACCGCCGGAGAAGCTCAAGAAGCTGAAGGTAACTAAGGCGGACTTCATGGACGCGCTAAGGCTAGTGCACCCGACCCTAATGCGTGAGGTATTCGTTGAGGTGCCTGAGGTTAGGTGGGAGGACATAGGTGGCTTAGAGGATGTCAAGCAGCAGCTCAAGGAGGCGGTCGAGTGGCCCATGAAGAATCCAGAGGTCTTCGAGAAGATGGGTATAAGACCGCCTAAGGGTATCTTGCTGTATGGTCCGCCTGGTTGTGGTAAGACACTACTAGCAAAAGCGGTGGCGACGGAGTCAGGCGCGAACTTCATAGCTGTGAAGGGACCCGAAATACTGAGCAAGTGGGTAGGAGAATCAGAAAAAGCAATAAGAGAGATATTCCGCAGGGCTAGGCAAGTCGCGCCAGCCGTAGTGTTCTTTGATGAGATAGACTCGATAGCGCCTGCGAGAGGCTTCAGGCACGACTCAGGCGTCACGGACAGAATAGTGAATCAGTTACTGGCAGAGATGGACGGTATTCAGACACTCAAGAACGTGGTGGTGATAGGCGCCACTAACAGGGCGGACATAATTGACCCAGCGCTACTGAGGCCAGGTAGGTTCGACAGGATAATATACGTGCCCCCGCCTGACAAGAAGTCAAGGTTAGAGATCCTTAAGGTACACACGAGGAAGGTACCGTTAGCGGAAGACGTCGATTTAGAAAAGCTAGCGACATTAACTGAAGGGTACTCGGGTGCGGATCTAGAGGCACTAGTTCGTGAGGCAGTGATACTGGCTCTCAGAGAGGAATTCAAGCCTAGACCAGTGTCAATGAAGTACTTCATGGAGGCACTAAAGATAGTGAAGCCTTCACTAACAAGGGACGTCATGGAGAGGTACCAGAGGACCTATGAGTCCCTTAAAAAGATGGTGATATAAGGTACGTCATCAACGCATTTTTAATTATAGTTCATTTCCATTACCCAGATTAGATTGGAGGGTTGCTACCGGAGTGCGGTTTAAGTCACGTACCACGTACCAATCACTATTATTTGTCTCAAGCACTACAGTTGAGGGGTGCGGGCATCATGGGCAGGAAGGCCATGGCGGAGATAAGGAGGAAGCTACGGGAAGTTGTTACGGAGGATTACAGGAGGTTCATCAAGCATTACTTAGCGGATGTTAAGAGAATACAGGAACTTAGGGAACGCCGTCTAGTGGTGGTGTCGGGGGACGACCCAATTAAGGTGGGCGGTGTCACGGCAGATGTTGTGCTTAGGTTCGTTAGGAAGTTAAAGAGAATGGGGTTGCTTAAGGGGCCCGTGTCAGTTCTCCACGTATTCCACGATGAATTCCCAGATGCTAGGCAACGCGCTAAGATATTATCTAATGTACTAGGGAAGAACCCAGACGTTGATCTCACACAGGCCGTGTATGAGGTCAGCAAGAAGTTTTTGGGCTCCACCTTTAAGGTACTGATAATGGATCTAGTCAACGACCTTAAGCCAAACGACGTTGGTCGGTTAATGGGTATCGTTGAGGGCGGCGGAATAGTTATTTACATGGCTCCATCCCTCGAGAGATGGCCTAAACTAAAGACGATATTCCGCCAGAACCTAGCCGTACCCAATCACCCTGAACCGAGGTACGTCTTCATATCCTACTTCATAAGGAAGCTCATGGAGCATAAGGGAATATACATATTCGACACCGATAACGGTAGGCTAGTTAAGACAGGCTTCCTAAAAATAAAGAAACGCCATAGGACAAGAGAGAAACTCAAGTTACCTAAGGACACTCTATTCCCTGAGGAGATCTATAAAGTTGCGTTAACCCAGGATCAAGTGAACGTGATTAAGTTAATAGAGGATCACCTAGTTCCAAAGCCCGGGAAGAAAAGGGTAGCCATAGTAATAACGGCTGACAGAGGGAGGGGAAAATCATCCGCGGTAGGAATAGGGATTGTTGGCCTGATAAACGAACTCATGAGTGTTAAGAACAAGGTTAGGGTAGCCGTAACCGCGTCAGCGCCCCTCTCCGTACAAGCATTCATGGAGTTGGCTAAGAAGACACTTGATGTGGTCGGCCTCAAGTACAGGGAAATAACGCGTGAGGGACAGGTACTGGAACTGAAGGGCGATAAGTTCAGCATAGAATACTGGGAACCGTACACAGTGTTGAGGCTGAATGTCGATGTCGTCGTCGTTGACGAGGCGGCAGGCATACCTGTCCCTCTACTGCATAAGATCTGGAGGAAATACAAGAGGACAATATATGCGACAACTATACATGGTTACGAAGGTGCTGGGAGGGGCTTCTCCATAAGGTTCCTCAAAAGGTTACAAGAGGATAAGAAGACCAAGCTAATACTATACGAAATGAAGGAACCTATAAGGTACTCGGCCGATGACCCTATCGAGAAATTCCAGTTCGACGTCCTACTCCTAGACGCAGAGCCAGATCCGCTTGATGAGGAGGATCTGAAGGAAATAGAGGAGGGTAACTTCGAATACGTGAAGTATGACCCTGAATACCTGTTCTCGAAGGAAGGGGAGAAGGAGCTGCGTTCCCTCTTCGGCATATACGTGTTAGCCCACTACCGTAACGAGCCAGATGACCTTGGAAGGATCGCTGATGCACCACACCATAGTGTCAGGGCAGTAAAGCTCAGGAAGAGCGGGAAGATCGTTGCGGCAGTGCAGTTAGCTGAGGAGGGCGGGCTAACAGACGACATCATAGACGAGCTACTCATGGGCGGTAAGATCCCCGGGAACATAATACCTGATAGGCTCCTGAAGCACCTTCGCTTAAGGGACTTCGGAAAGGGCGTTGGGTGGAGGATAGTAAGGATCGCAGTGCATAGCGACGTGCAGGGGAAGGGTATAGGCACGTACGCGTTGCAGAAAGTTGTTGAGGAAGCCAAGAGGAGAGGCTATGATTGGGTAGGCGCTGGCTTTGGCGTTAGTAAGGAACTCATGAACTTCTGGGTAAAGAATGGATTCTACCCGCTTCACATGTCTCCTGACCGCAACCCTGTAAGCGGAGAATACACGTCGCTGGTAGTTAAGCCACTCAGCGGGAAGTGGGAAGAGTTAGTTGTTAGGGGGATCAAGGAATTCAGCGTTAAGTTAGTCGAGAGCCTACATTCGGTGTACAACGACTTTGAGCCCGACACCATATACCTTCTATTCAAGAAATGCTTGAGAAACAAGGAGTATGCTTCCAGGATAACTATATCCGACGTGCAGGCGTCAAGGCTTCAAGCATATGTCGAGGGAATAATGACATTCGAGTCCGTAGGTGACGTAATGACGTTACTAGCGAAGAAAGCACTACTGATGGGATGGATAAGCGAGGTCGGTGAGCTAGAAGCCTCAGTAGTCATAGCCAGGGCACTTCAGGGGAGGGACTGGGCCTACATCTACGAAGAACTACGCATAAGTAAGGTTAAGGCAGTAACAATCCTTAGGAAAGTCGCTGAGAGACTTGGGATGCGGGCAAAGATCATTAGCTCGGAGCCGGAGGAAAGGGAAGGTGGGGAATCACCAGACAGAGTACTTCCTCCTGAAGAGGAGGGTGTAGGCAGCGCCAATAACAACGATAACAGCGATGATGGCGAGGAGTGAGACGCCTTCTGCGGTCAATACGCCTACTTTTTCAGAGGCCACTAAGACATACTTAACATTAAATGTATACCTACTCACCTGGACATTTACCTCACCTTCCTCCCGACCTGGTTGAATAGCGGCTGAAATTACTTCAGCGAGCGTCGCACTCGTCCCAGGGATCCGGAGGAGGTGTGGGTTAACATAGCTTACACTAGCACTTCTTGTAAGGTAGCATGCTGACTCGGCAATTTTTCCTTCATTAGTTACTAGCACGTCGCAGAAGAGCGTGTAACTCCCTATCGTTACGTAAACGCCGTACTCGTACACCGGCACGTAGACCACGAGAGATAACGCCAGCATCACCGCAAGCGCTTCCCTCAACATTGCTCAACACCTACGCTACATGGTTGGTATGGTTAGTCCCTAATAAAATAGAACTCGGGAAGCTAGGTTAGGACACATTCACGGTTAGACAAAGGTCTAACACCTCTTTAACACTATCTTTTAAATCTCGACCCTCTATAAGGCTCGGGGGAATCATTATGGATCCGAAGCTAGAGGCTTTATTCAAGCCTCGGTCGATAGCGGTCGTCGGGGCTTCAAGGAAGCCAGGTAAGATAGGCTTCGAGATACTGCGTAACATCATCGAGTACGGTTTCAAGGGGAAGGTATACCCGGTAAACCCGAAGGCCAAGGAAATATTGGGGCTTAAAGCATACCCAAGTCTATCAGCAGTTCCAGAAGATATTGACATGGTCGTGGTCTCCGTACCAGCTCAGTACGTGCTCGACGTGATTGATGAAGCAGGGAAAAAGAACGCGAAAGTTGCTGTCGTAATAACCTCTGGCTTCAAAGAGATTGGAAGGGCTGACTTAGAGGAGGAACTCGTCAGGAGAGCAAGGAAATGGGGCATAAGGGTGCTAGGTCCCAACATATTCGGCATGATTTACACGCCAGCGAGGCTCAACGCATCCTTCGGTCCAACCGACGTGATATCCGGCTCGGTGGCCTTCATAACGCAGTCAGGCGCCTTAGGAATAGCCCTAATGGGTATGACCATAGTTGAGAGGATCGGTGTCTCAGCAATAATTAGTATAGGCAATAAAGCAGACATAGACGACGCCGACCTTCTCGAGTACTTAGCGGATGACCCTAATACGAAGGTGATATTGATTTACCTAGAGGGCGTAACTGACGGCAAGAAGTTCCTGAAAGTAGCTCAGAAAGTCACGCTGAAGAAGCCAATAATAGTTGTCAAGGCAGGCAGAACGGAGGCTGGAGCTAAGGCTGTCGCGTCCCACACAGGCTCGCTAGCCGGTAACGTAGTGATTTACTCAACGCTCTTCAGACAAACAGGCATACTCCAGGCAAGGAACGTGGAGGAAGCCTTCGACTGGGCTAGGGCGTTCTCCTACCTGCCGGAGTACAAGGGCGGCAAGCTAGTCCTAGTCACGAACGGTGGAGGTGCGGGAGTACTCTCAACCGATACCCTATCAGAGAACGGCGTTAAGCTAGAGCCGCCGCCGAAGAGCTTAGTGGACGCGCTTAAGCCAAAGTTACCGGGCTTTGCATCCTTAGGTAACCCTATAGACGTCACTGGAATGATCAGCAACGAGGGCTTCGTAGACGCCATAATGGAGGCACTCAACAACCCTGAGGTCGGTGCTGTAATGGGTATTTACTGCCAGACTGCAGTCACGGACCCGATGGTCATAGCGAGCATGCTCGTTAGGAAAGTGAAGGCGATGGGCGGGCTACCAAAGCCACTCGTCCTAACGCTCATTGGTGGCGAGGAATGCTACTGGGCAGTAACTAAGCTGAACAGTGCTAAGATACCAACGTACCCAATGCCCGAGAGAGCTGCGTCAACGATTGCCGCCGTAATTAACTACACACGCATGAGAGAGGAGGTCAAGCGCCGCCTAAGCGAGTTAAACGAGGTAAGCGATTAACCTTGGAACCTTAATCACCTAGCAAGTTTCTCTAGGTTTACACCCTGATTAGCTAAGCTTAAAAATGCCACACCCCCAACATATCGGTGGTGAAGCGGATGGAGTACGTGTACGCGTCCCTGCTACTTCACTCAGCAGGAAAGGAGATAAATGAGGAGAACATTAAGAAGGTGTTAGAGGCAGCAGGAATACAGGTGGACGAAAACAGGGTTAAGATGCTAGTAGCAGCCCTCAAGGAGATAAACATTGAGGAAGTGATTAAGCAGGCAACTGCGGCGCCCGTAGCACCGGCAGCAGCGCCCACGGCACCAGCGGCTGCTGGCGCGCCCGCCGAGGAGAAGAAGGAGGAGGAAGAAGAGGAAGAAGAGAAGGAAGTTAGCGAAGAGGAAATCGCTGAAGGCATATCATCACTATTCGGCTAACAGAAAAACAGAGAGTCGCACGAGAAGTTTTTCTGAACGCCTTAGCAGAACTAGTGTGCTCTGGGGATTGACACAACCATTATTTTAACTTGCCATGTTATCCGGGTTAACTCCACTATCTTGGATTCCATCAGCAATTTGTTTAAGCCTTCCAACACACCTTAACTTAGTCAGCGCGCCAGTAAGGGTGATGAGCACGCGCGTGCGGTTGGTGGGGTTCGATAGCTTAGGGGTTAGGTCTATGGCGACGTTTGTTGAGACACCTGACGCCACGATATTCATAGACCCAGCTGTCTCACTAGCACCCCGAAGGTACTCGTTGCCGCCGCACGAACTCGAGTGGAGGAGGCTTGAGGAAGTAGCTAAGGATATTGAGAAGCTAGCGAGCGAAGCCGACGTGATAGTCGTTACTCACTACCATTATGATCACCACGATCCCGGTAAGCATGTTTCTCTAGACATCTACAACGGTAAGGTCGTTATTGTGAAGGACCCTAAGAATAACATCAACGTGTCTCAGAGAATACGTTCATCTAAGTTCCTTAAGCTAATACGGGAAAGGGTGCGTGAGCTCAGGGTCGCAGACGGTGCTGAGTACGTGTTTGGCAGGACTAGGTTACGGTTTTCGGCTCCCTGCCCGCACGGGAGCACACCTAAGTTAGGGTACGTAGTTCAGGTGCTGATTGACGACGGTGACCGCAAACTTCTTTTCACATCGGATGTGGAGGGCCCGATACTTAGGGAGTCCCTTGAATTCATCGTGAGGTCAGCACCCGACGTAATTATAGTAGATGGGCCGCCCACCTACCTCCTAGGTTATAAGTTCGGCGTTGAGGAATTAAGGAAAGCCATAAGCAACTTACGGGTCGTAGCCTCCCTCAATACGGAACCTGTGATAGTGCTTGACCACCACCTACTGAGGGATCTTAACTACAGAAACTTCTTTGGCGACGTAATGCGCGACACGTCGGGTAAGGCACGTATCATGACGGCGGCTGAGTTCGAGGGCCGGGAACCCTTACTACTTGAGGCTAGGAGGCGCGAACTCTATGGGCAGTGAAGGCTTGCTAGGGAGAGGGTATGACCCAGTAGCGCTGGCATCGATTGTTCGTTCTAAGGTCTCTGAAGTCATTAACGGTGAGGAGTACAGAAAATACTTCAGGTTCAGGGGCGGGAAATGGTACGGAGGCATAGCAACGGGAGACGTCATAGGCTGTAACCTAAGGTGCGGGTTCTGCTGGGCATGGTATTTTCGCGACGACTACACGCGTGGAGAACTCCTAAGCCCTAAGGAGTCTTGGAGGAGGCTCTACAAGATAGCGAGTAAGCGTGGGTATAGGCTCGTAAGGTTAAGTGGCGGTGAACCCACCCTAACCCGTGACCACGTGCTTAAGGTCGCGGAACTTGCTAGGCGGGCCGGCATGATCTTTGTGCTCGAGACTAACGGGATCCTAATAGGTAACGACAGGAGCTACGCCAGAGACCTAGCTGAACTCGGTAACGTGTTCGTTAGGGTGTCATTCAAGGGTGTCACCTCCCAAGAATTCGCTAGGTTAACGGGCGCCAGACCAGAGTTTTTCGAGCTTCAGTTTCAAGCGTTGAGGAACCTCATAAGCGAGGGCATGGAGCCTGGTGAGGAAGTCATTGCGGCAGCGATGATATCGTTCAGTAACGATGAAGATATAGCTCGCTTCGTCCTGAGGTTAACCGAGATTGACGAGAGGTTAGCCCGTGTGGATTGGGAGGTTATCTTCATGTACCCGCACGTTAAGGAGATCCTAAGGAGGAGTGGCCTGAAGCCTAAGAGGTTTGTAGACCCGGAAAAGATACCTGGTGAAATGGTGTGAGGGCTTTAAAGGCGGTGGTAACCTCTTGACTTGGTGGGTGAGCTGAAGCTTCGAGAGCTAGAGCAATTCATGTTCTCGAACCTCGCGAACCTGATGGAGGAATGTAGTGATGTCTGCACGGAAGGTAAGCCACCTTCAGTGAGCATAGTTGAGGGCGTCATTTACGGTGGGTGTGACTTATGCCTCATAAGGGCGGCGCTGGATAAGGTCAACCCTCCCTCAGTGTCTATAGTATTCCGGGATGGGCGCTATGGCGAGTTCGTGTTCCTTGACCAGTACGTCCTCGAGCTAACGGAGGAGTCCGCCCAACTAATACCTATTCAAGAATTCGAGGAACGGCTTGACGACCTAGAAACCTTCGGCCTCATATCTGAGGAGGATCGCCGCGTGCTCGAGGAATGGATTCGTAAAGCACGGAAATGAATGTTTGAGTCCCCAAAACCTAATAATACGCCCGCGTTAACTAAGAACGGTGTAGTAGTTGAGGTTTTACATAGCTTCTGAAGAGGAGATATTGTCGGGCAAGATCACCGACATATACTTCATCAGGACAAAGAAAATCATTGCTGCCAAACACCTTGAGGACGTAAGGGTTAGAATGGAGGTACACACAGGCTCACTCCCAGAAAAGTACTCTTGGGCCGTATACGCTGGTCTAGAGGAGGCACTGAAGCTACTTGAAGGTAAGCCACTCAACGTCTACTCTCTCCCTGAGGGAACCCTAATTAAGGACAACTTCCCTGTGATGGTCATCGAGGGCAGGTACCACGACATATGCGAGTACGAGACACCATTGCTTGGAATACTCCGCCACTACACATCAGTCACGTCTAGGGCGGCTAGGTTCAAGAAGCTAGCAATGGATAAAGTGATACTGTACTTCGGGCTGCGAGGCGCGCACCCAGCAATAGCCCCCATGCTCGATAGGGCTGCGTATATAGGCGGATTAGATGGTGTTTCAGGAGCCTTCAACGAGGAAACAATAGGGGTTAAGCCTTCCGGGACTATGCCGCACGCCCTAATACTCGTCTTCGGAGATGAGGTCGAGGCTTGGAAAGCGTACGATGAGGTACTCGAGGAGAGCGTGCCGAGGATAGCACTAATAGACACGTTCAACGACGAGCGGTTTGCCGCGGTCAAGGCGGTTGAGGTGTTAGGGGACAGGCTCTACGGAATACGGCTGGACACACCTAGAAGTAGGCGCGGTAACATGAAGGCAATAATCAAGGAGATATTATGGACCCTGAAGTTAATGGGGAAGGAGGGGAAGGTAAAGATAGTTGTCAGCGGTGGTGTGGGGGAGAAGGCGATAGCCGAGCTACGCGATGTTGCGGACGCTTTTGGTGTGGGTACCGCAATAACGTATCCACCATCAGTGGACATGAGCATGGACATAGTTGAAATCGAACGTAACGGTGAGTGGATACCCTACAGCAAAAGAGGGAAGGATCCTGGCGCTAAGAAGGTGTTCAGGTGTGGCACCCTAGACTACGAAGTAGTTAGGTTCGGAATGCAACCAGAAAGATGCCACGAAGACCTCATGGTTAAGTGGCTCGATAACGGTCGTCTAGTAAGAGAACTACCCAGCCCACAGGAAATCCGTGACTATGTGCTAAAGCAACTGCGGGAAGCGCCAGACATAGAGCCACGTTAACGTAACCTTCCCATAATCAAGCACCTCTATCTCAATCAATAAATTCTTCTAGACCTACCTGTTTGATTCGTGAACAGAATTAAGGGGCCGGTATGGTGGACCGGCCGGGATTTGAACCCGGGGCCTCCGCCGTGCGAGGGCGGCGCTCTTCCAGCTGAGCTACCGGCCCACCGTGTGATGTTGGTATTGAGTAGTTTAATAAGCTTTAGTACATGGTTCTCAAATGATAAAAAGTGAAACCCCTACTAGGGGAAGATCAGGCTGAAAACCTAGATTAGGAACTCTCCCGTGTTCTTCAGCCTCCTGTATCCTGTGAATAACTTCAAGTAGTTATCAATGTCCTCATCACGTAGCATGTGAATTATCTTTTTGACAGTGGGTTTGCCTAGGCTTTCTCTATGAATTATGATATCATAGATTTCCTCACCTATCTTAATAAAGTCTAACTTGTATAGGTCGGCTGCCCACCTTATCGCTACGCCAACGTCTGCTCGTCCTTGAGCGACTGCGGCAGCAACCGCGGTGTGCGTCCTTACCTCATTCCAGTAGCCCCGGACTCTCTTCCTTAGCTCACTGAAACTTAGTCCCTTTTTCGACGCGATCTCCTTCAGCTTAATATCAATTAACGTCCTCGTTCCTGATCCCTTATTCCTGTTTATGAAGAGTACGTCGTCCCTTAGTAGATCCTCGAATCCCTTGATTCGCTTGGGGTTGCCCTTAGCTACGACCAGCCCTATTTCTCTTCCCCACCCGCGAATTAACCGAACTTTACTCTCGAGACCTAATTTCCTGATCACTGGCGCATTGTATTCTCCGCTCTCAGTATCGAGTATGTGTGTGCCTCCAAGGTCGGCCTCACCTCTTCCCACGGCTAGTATTCCTCCCATCGACCCAGCCCGAAGCACTTTCGCCTCGCCTCCCTCACCAACTACTGAGTAGGTTAGGGTTTCCATAAGGTAGTCATGGCTCCCTATCACGACCAGTGCTGGGGGCGCCCAACCACGCTTGAATAACTCTACCTTAACTTCCGAGCCCTCCTCAAGTATCCCGGTGTTCTCAGGCACCTCGACGAAGCCGTCGGCGTAAGTCAGCACATGTACCGACCCAGAATGCGTTCTTACAGGGTATGCCACTAAGTCGTTACCGCGCTCTATCAATGCCACAGGAACTAACATTACCTTACCCCTCACACCAGTGACTCTTAGAGCTAACTTAGCCCGCACATGCCATGCTGAGAGCGTGTGGAGCTTAATCCCGGCTAGCTTAGCTATTATTGGTGCGGCAACCTTCCTGAAGGCCATCATGGCTGAGAGCGGGAAGCCCGGTAAACCCACCACGACCTTCCCGTTAACCACGGCAACTATTGTTGGCTTACCTGGCTTGAGCTTAAGGCCATGCACTATTATACCCGGCTCACCCAGCCTCTCCAAAATCCTGTAAGTTAAGTCACCAACGCCAGCTGAAGTCCCTCCGGACGTAAGCACGACATCACACTCGCTAAGCGCCCCCCTCAACCCCTCCTCTATCAGTGATTCGTCGTCCGGGAACACACCATATGTTACCGGGATAGCCCCCAGCTCCGACACCGCCGCCGCGACCGCGTACGTGTTAACATCGAATACCTCCGCACCGCGTAACTCACTACCTGGCTCCCTTAACTCGTTACCAATAGACAATATTGCGACCCTAACCTTCCGGTATACCTTAACCTTACCCATCCCGACAGCAGCAAGTGATGCTATCTCCCCCGGCCCTAGGAGGGTGCCCCTCCTGAGAACCACCTCTCCTTTAAGGATGTCCGACCCTGCCCTAGCGACGTTCTCACCCGACACGACGGACCTGAACACGAGTACGTCATCGTTCACTTTCTTCGTGTGTTCGACCATAACGACAGAATCGGCTCCCCTAGGGAGCATGGCGCCAGTATCGATCTCCGCAGCCTCCCCCACGCGGACCTCAATAGCGGGGACCTCACCTATACGTACATAACCAATAACCCTAAGCCTCACAGGTGAGTCTTCCTCAGCACCGACAACGGACTCCGACGAAACAGCGTACCCATCAACCTCAGACCTATCGAATGGCGGAGCATCCCACGCAGCCCTAACATCCTCAGCTAAAACACGGCCGAACGCCTTATCGAGCCCCACAACCTCAACACCTAAGGGCTCAAGACTAACGAACTCCTCAACCACCCTGAGAACGTCATCAGGGTGGACTAACTCATGAAACACCTTCCTGCTCAAGCTAAACGCCCCACCCACTTAAGAGGAACTCAAGACTTATTAATTGGTGACAATTCAGAAATCAACGGGCGGGGGTGCCCGAGCCAGGTCAAAGGGGTCGGGCTTAGGCCCCGATGGCGGAGGCCTGCGTGGGTTCGAATCCCACCCCCCGCACCAAACTATTGATTATGGTTGCATAAGAGCAGCGAGAGCTTAGCAGACGTCCCTTCGATACTCATGTCTTAGTTGAATTGTGAACAACCCAAAAGTTGATTACTTGGTTTGACTTAGTTTGACTAGAGGTGGATTAGGTTTGCCCTTAAGGCTGAAGGTAGGTAGGAAGGGATACATAATACTGCCAAAAGCGCTGAGGGAGGCTGTCGGCATAGAGGAGGGTGATGAAGTAATTGTGGAAATCAAGGATGGGATACTCCTGAAGCCCCTGAGAAAAGTTGATGTGGAGGAGCTGAGGAACGCGTTAAGGAAACATGCTAGTAGGTTAAGGATAGTTAAAGGCAGGAAAGAACCCAAACCAGGTGAATTGAGTCAGACGTATCTAGAGGAGGAGTTCGAGAATTGAAGGCGTTCATAGATGCAAACCTCCTCATATACTTGAACACAATTAGCGAGCTAGCAACTAGGTCCATATATGAGGATTTCTTCATAGACTTAGCACGCAAGTACAAGCTATATGCTGACGACCTAGTGTTGGATGAGCTTCTCTATATATCAAAGAAAAAGTATGGCGTCCCATACGAAATAACATTTGAGTTCATAGGTTCCATCGTAATGCCATACATAACAGTGATTCCTTTGGGTGAGGAGGAATTCAATGAGGCACGGGAGATCATCCTAAGATACAATCTGAGACCATCCGACGCGTTACACGTAGGGGCGATGAGGAGCAACGGAATCAAAGTGATCGCATCGGAAGATACAGACTTCGACAAAGTAGATGGTATAACAAGGATATGGATCCCGAAAGCATAGAGTGCCGGACATTTACCTTAGTTAAGTATGCCCGAGCCAGGTCAAAGGGGTCGGGCTTAGGCCCCGATGGCGGAGGCCTGCGTGGGTTCGAATCCTATCCTCGCGCTAGTATCGCATCAAGGCTCCTGGATTCGTCACTTAAGTCAGCCACATATGTTGGAGGATCCAGAAATCACAGCTTGTTTAAAGGGGTTCATCACGGAGTATGCTTGGAGCATCAATTATGTCTCCGCGGATTCTTGGGCGGGGCTTGCGGGTGGTGAGGCTGTTTGATCCGTGGAGCTCTCCGTACTGTACGTGCCCGCTGAAGTTTACTCTTAACCCGTACACTGGTTGCGGTCATGGGTGCCTATACTGCTACGCTAGGTCCTATATCAGGGGCTTCAGCAGGCCCCGTCCGAAGGCACGCTTGCTGAGGGACTTACTGCATGACTTGAGGTTATTGCCTAGGGATGCTCTAATAGAATTGAGTGCGTCGAGCGACCCCTACACGCCCCCGGAAGCGGTCCTGGGTTTAACGAGGAAGGCCCTAAGGTACATAGCATCAGGGGGCTTCAGGATCCTCGTTGTTACGAAGTCTGACTTAGTGATGCGTGATGCGGACATCTTGCTGGGGGCGGAGGCGTCAGTAGCTATAACCATAACTACCCTTGATGAGTCCCTAGCCAGGAAGTTAGAGCCGGGCGCGCCCTCACCAACCGCTAGGGTGGAGGCTGTCGGGAAACTATCTAGGTTAGGGATCCCCGTTACCGTGCGTTTAGATCCAATAATACCTTACGTGAACGACTCCAAGGAGAGCATCGAGGAGGTGGTGGCTAGGGTAGCCGAAGCCGGCGCCCTACAAATAACGACATCCACTTACAAAGCCCGCCCAGACTCACTGAGGATGCTGAGCGATGCATTCCCTGATGAGGGAGCTAAGCTTAGGGAGCTCTACATTGGTAAAGGGGTTAAGACACATGGTTACTACTACCTCCCTCCAGAACTGAGGTTGCGTTATATCCTCATGGTGAGGGAAACCGCATTCAAGTACGGACTGGCGTTCGCATCCTGCCGGGAGGGTTTCAAATTACTTAACACACCCGGCATACACTGTGACGGGTCACTCTACGCATACTTAAGGGGACATGAGGAACGTAAGTAATTGTTTGGCGCCGGGGGCGGGATTCGAACCCGCGTGCCCCGTAGGGGGCAGTGGGTCTCCCACACCGTCAAGCCGGAAGACTCGAGCCCACCCCCTTGGGCCGCTCGGGCACCCCGGCGTCAAGAAGTAAACCTGCTCGCAATTTATTAAGGTTAGCTCAAGGCTAGGGGTGCTGAGGGACCTTAAAAATCAGGTATGTCAACAACCTTATCCACGATGTTCCTCGCCCTCTCTAACCTCCTCTGATGTTCCTCTAGGAACTTACGTAACCTCTCCGCAGCTTCCCGCTTGCACTGCCCGCAAAGCATTTCCCCGCTCCTACACCTAGTGTACACTTTCTCTAGCTTCCTGTCGTCCGTTATGAGGTGGTAGGAGAGCATCTCATACACGGGGCACTTCTCCGGCTCTCCTCCAAGCTTCCTCTGCTCGGCGGCAGTGGGTCTGCCGCCAGTCAGCGCCTTCATTAGCTTAGCGACCGCCACATTCGGGTCATCCGTCAGCGCGATGTATGACTCTGGTTTAGAGGAACTCATCTTTCCTCCCAGTAACCCCGTCATGAAGCGGTGGTATGTTGATGCTGGCCTCTTCAACCCTAACTCGCTCGCGTACCTATCAGCAACGTCCCTCGACAGCCTTAGGTGCGGGTCTTGGTCGGGTCCCACGGGAACGAGCACCACATCGAACCCTCCGAAGTGCTTTAACTGTGGGTGCAGGATGTCGGCCATCTGCGTTAGCACGGACATAATCTTACCTGGCCCGACGTCCTCGCCATATATGTCCCGTAACTCAGCCATAGTTACTTTTCTTGAGAACATCTGGAGGAGCCTGTAGTACTCCTTGGCATAGTTCGACTGGAAGTATATGTGCAGCCTCTCATGCTTGAGCCCTAACGCAAGGTAGTTTGCAACGTACTCGTTAACCGCGTAGTTGATTACGTCCTTTCTGCTGATCTTCCTGACCGCGTATGCCTCGATGTCGGCTATCGCTATGAATACCTCAGCGCCTAACCCTTGATAGTAAATCACCTGATCTATGACCATCTTATGCCCGAAGTGCATCCGCCCGGACGGCATGAGGCCCGTAAGTATCGCGAATTTCTTCCCGGTTTTTAACGCGTCAATGACTTTCTCGAAGTCTCTGTGACCGAAGATTATGCCCCTACGCATTAGGTGGTGCGGCTCAGCAACCTTCCTGAGTTCGGGTAGGACATCCTTGAAAGGCTTTATGCCGAAGTACTTGAACAACTTATCATACTCACGGATCATTTCAGAGCTCCAGGGATCTAAGCGGAACGCCACAATAGGCAACACCTTGGAAGGGTGGAATGACTGACTTATAAGCATTAGCTCAAACCGCTAATGTTGTATCCCTCGAAAGCAATATGTTAGTAAGGGAGGGCCCTTGAGTCAGGAAATTCAGCGGGCCAGCACCGGCATACCGAGGCTGGATGCGGCCCTTGAGGGAGGTGTGCCTAGGGGATCGTGGGTAGCGGTTACGGGGGAGCCGGGCACGGGTAAGTCCATACTTTGCATGCATTTCGCGTGGGCAGGCCTGAAAGCTGGTGACCCGGTAATTTACATAACGACGGAAGCAGAGTTCCGCGACGTTATGAGGCAGGCAAGACAGTTCAGAATGTACTTCGACGACTACGAAGTCCACTACCTAGGAGGCAGGCCGCCTGTAAGGAAACCGCAGTTAGTCGTGATAGATATATTCAGCCTCCTCAAAACAGCAAGGCAGCTCTCAGCCAGCGTAGAGGAAATAGAGCGTAGCAGAAAATACGCCGCGCTAGAAATAGACGTCCTCATAGCAGCAATAAACGAGGCCTACAGAGTACTCGATCTAGTAAACGAAACCAGGCGCTCACCAAAAAGACATGTCAGACTAATCATAGACTCGCTCTCAGCATTCTGGGCAGATAAACCCGTAATGGCGCGAAAATACTCATACCAATTGAAGATAGCAACACACAGAGAAAACGTAACCGCATTACTAGTATCACAATACGCAATGACGACCCGGGCAACCTATGGTTTCGGCCTAGAACATATTGCTGACGGCGTCATTCATCTATGGATGGATGATGTTGAGTCCGTCAAGGAGATACGGAGGTACTTAATAATCAAGAAAATGCGCATGACCAACCACTATACCAAGGCATTAAGAGTTTCAATAATCCCTGGCGAAGGCATGAAGCTAGATATTCTAAGCAACAGCCGCTAAGCCAAAATAACAACTTCACTCAAGTGCTACAGCAATTATGGCTAAAATGAGTAAAGCAAGCGCTATCGGTGTGAAGTAATTTTCAGATATAGCTCTGTACCCTCTTTCATTGACACGAGAGTTCCAGTACCTTTCGTTAGAGCCCTTAACCAAGCTGTCAGGGTAGAATATTCCTAAACCCTCCTTCTTCCTGAACCTCTTAGTGATAGGTGATAGCGGGTCAGCTTCGAATATGCATAGATAGTCAAGCAGTATGTGGGAGGCGTAGGGCACTATGATCATATAAAATGCTGAGATATTTGCTGTGAGGCGATACAATAATGTTGCGAGAGGGATGCCGATGAGTACTAAGCCCAACGGCTCCTGAATCCAGGTTCTCTTATGGTGCCTCGGCGCTCTCTTATTAACTAGGTGGTCGAGGTCTATAAGGACACTAAATATCAGTGAGGTCACTAATACTGCAAGCACTGTCGAGTAGGTATGCGGACCAACAGCTACTAGGGTGAGGGAAACCGCAAAAATAAAGTGATTTAGGGGATTCATAATGTTGTGACCCCCGCTTTCCCTAAATACTTTAGTGGGCCCGGCGGGATTTGAACCCGCGACCTCCCGGTTATCAGCCGGGCGCTCCACCTGGCTGAGCTACGGGCCCCACGTATTTGTGGAGGTGGTTTTCTTTTAAAGGTTTGCTTATCCTTAGAGCACGGTGTGTGAGTTTGTTTTGGGCGTTGGTTGCCGTGATGTGCGGGTTGTTCACGGCGTTCCTAGGCGCTTACGTCACGCGTACCGTCACGGGTCTGGCTGTCGCGTTATGGCTCGGCCCTGTCGGCATAACTTTCGCGTTGTCGCTTACCGGTGTGAGCCTGCCTTCGCCGCCTGTGGCGTGGCTCACCCTCCCGCTGATTAAGTTCTTACTTGGCTTAACGCTCTTCCTAGTAGGCTTCATGCTGTGGCGCGTTGCACTAGCCGTTTCGCTC
Source organism: Desulfurococcales archaeon (assembly GCA_027023255.1). Lineage (GTDB taxonomy): Archaea > Thermoproteota > Thermoprotei_A > Sulfolobales > NBVN01 > WAOL01. Next base: position 3,133 of record JALVVU010000180.1, on the reverse strand, counting down.
GCGACATACTTAGCGTGGGTCACCTCGTCAGTTCTGCACGGTCAATTATGGGGCCCGCCGCCAGAATTCATCACATTAACCATGGTTATCGTCCTAACGCCACTCATCTACGTCCTAAACAGGGACTTACCAGGTATCAGCATGTCCATCTTAGGTGGGACACTCGTGGCGTCGGCGCTAACCCCTTACGCAGGACTAACTCCGTCGTGGTGTGTGGGATTAGCGGTAATCCTAACAGCGTCGGTAAGGGTGGTGAGGAGCGCATCACCAAACCCACTAAAACTTAAAAGGGGGTTCAAGGTAACTCAATCTGGGCGGCGGTCGTCTAGCCTGGTCTAGGACGCCGGCCTGCCAAGGCAGTGGTCCTGTGCCGCGGAACGCCGGAGATCCCGGGTTCAAATCCCGGCCGCCGCACCACACCTCCCATTAGAAGACTTTTAAGCCCCCGAAAATCCTCGTTATTGGTGCCGCGGTAGTATAGCCCGGCCAAGTATGCGGGCCTTTCGAGCAGGCTTGAGCCGGCCCTGCGTGGACAGCCCGTGACCCGGGTTCAAATCCCGGCCGCGGCACCACTAAGCAAAATAACTCCTTCACGAACAAGCTTCACTAAACCGTGAAGCGTAATCCCGCACTGGCATAACACTTAACGAACACGGTCTGCGTCTTCTGCGTTAGTCATTGAAACCAAGCTAGTGAATTCCAGTGACTCACGCGGTTAAGGTTGTGGAAGCTCGGAAGCAGTGGGGCGTGTGGCGGGCCCGGGGGGATTTGAACCCCCGACATCCGGCTTCCCCGGTCGGAGCCGGGGAACCGTCAGTGGTTAGGAACCCCCGGACCTTTAGGAGGCCGGCGCTCTATCCTAGCTGAGCTACGGGCCCCCACCGATAACTCTTCTTGAGTGCACCGGTTTTAAGCTTTAACATGGATCCCTACTAACCATTAACCTTAAACCCCCCAAACAAGAATACAATCTGGGCGGGGGTGCCCGAGCTCGGCCAAAGGGGGCGGGCTTAAGACCCGCTGGCGTAGGCCTGCGTGGGTTCGAATCCCACCCCCCGCACCAATTCTTGTTCCGTTGTGATTGTGGTTAAGCGTAACTTACGCAGTTAAGTGAGCTTGTTCCGGAGGCTCCTCGTACTTGGTTTACTCGTTTCCTGTCCTGTGTTGCGGAAGGCGAGCAGTAAGTATGTTAGGGCCACGCAGTATACCCCGGTGGTTATCCTGAACGGGTATTCGAGGTTCACGCTAAGTAGGTATCCACCGAAGCTACGGCCAGCTATGCTAACGAGGTCTCTGATGATGTTCATGAGTGAGAGGGCCTTCCCTCTATGCTCTTTAGGGAGTATAGACATCGTGAATGCAGTGAAGAGAGGGCTGGCGACATTCATTATTATTGTGCGGGCAACGAATAACGCCATGGCTAGATAGTAGTTATTCACATAGGTTATAGCTACGAGTAATGGTAGGCTAGTGAATGCCACGTAAGCGTAGGTCTTCAGCGGGTTACCAACACGTTCACTGAGCTTGGGCATAGCAAGCATCAACGCCCCCATACCGAGGCTCTCGAAGAACTGCAGTGTCCCGAGCTCACCGCTACCGACACCGTATTTCAGCACGAAGTAGTAGTTAGCGTTGTGGATCGCTAGCGATGCACCCAAGGTAATCACGCCCTCAAACACTACGAGCTTGTAAAACGCTTGCCCTAAGGTCTTGAAGGCTAAGACAATGCCATGTAAGTCAATACCCGAACTACGCCTAGACGTAGTTCTTACTTCCTCGCGAAGACCCAGTAAGAATGAAGCGGGTAGGGGATTAAGTAACGCTATGATGAGTAGGCAGTAACGGTAGGATTCCAAAGTGCTCACCGCGAGTACTGCCCCTAAACGCTCGGGAACCCAACCAAGGATCGCCCCCATGGCATTACCGAAACTCATGGAGGCGTACAGGTACGTGTAGGAATAATGAAAGCGCTCCTTACTCGTGATACGGCTAACAAGAACCTCAATGGGGATCATGAATAACGCACTTGACGCACCCACAAGCACCGAAGCAAGGTAAATTAAAGGTCTTAACCCTGATGCCGTGAGAGCATAACTAGTGCTCTCGAGGAGTAACGCGGCAAACACGAGCGTGGATGCCCTATACCTGTCAGTGAGCCACCCAATAAGGAGAACCGAGGCAAGAGATGCCGCAGTAGTTGAACTCCCAAGTATGCCATATTCCACGGGACTGAAGCCCAGTAACCTAAGGTAGGGCGCCATGACGACGTAGGATAGCGTGGGCAATACCGTGCTGGTGAACGCGAATGCCGTGACTTTACGCAAGTCGCTGCTATTACCCGCCCCCATCCCTGAACCCAACACACCTTGAACCTTAGCAGAGGGAAAAGTGTATTTCCTCAGCCACACCTCTCAAAACAGTCGGAAGACCGGAGATGGTGAAGGATGGTTCGAATAATAGATACTACGCTACGTGACGCGCACCAATCCCTGATAGCAACTAGGCTAAGGACAGAAGACATGATACCTATAGCAAAGATAATCGACGAAGTAGGGTTCTACTCCCTCGAAGTATGGGGAGGTGCGACGTTCGATGCCTGCATAAGGTACCTTAAGGAGGACCCGTGGGAGCGCCTGAGAACCCTAAGGAGGGAGGTAAGGAAAACCAAGCTACAGATGCTCCTAAGGGGTCAGAACCTCGTAGGGTACCGCCACTACCCCGACGACGTTGTGGAGGCATTCGTTGAGAAGGCGTACGACAATGGCATAGACATATTCAGGGTGTTTGACGCCCTGAACGACGTAAGGAACATGAGGACCTCAATAAGGAAGGCTAAGTCCATAGGAGCAATAGTTCAAGGAGCTATCTCCTACACAGTCTCACCGGTTCACACACTAGAGTACTACCTGAAGGTAACGGAGGAGCTCCTCGCGCTTGAGGTGGACGTGATAACAATTAAAGACATGGCAGGCATACTCCGTCCCCACATCGGGGCCGAACTTGTGCGCACGATAAAGAAGGAATTCGATGTTCCAGTGAACGTCCACTCACACGCAACAGGCGGCGTGGCAGTCGCGACCTACGTGGAGGTGGTTAAGGCAGGCGCGGACTTCATAGACACAGCCATATCTCC
>JALVVU010000179.1 GCA_027023255.1 Desulfurococcales archaeon | reverse complement strand
CGAGAAAATCCCGCGCACCACTGTCTGAGCTATGTCCACGATATTCACGTTATGCTTAGCGAGCACCTCAGTGATCCCGGCCACGATGCCGGGCTTATCCGCGCCCAACACGGTAACGACCACTAACTCCTGCTCCCCACTCAACGAGCACACCAGTACTAGAGGTAAGGAGGAAGTACTTAAGCGTAATTCCTATTCAACGAATATCGAAAACCAGGAAAATAATCAACGCCAAGTAAAGTCAGTGAACCGCACATTATTCCCGCAAGGCATGAATAACGCGAAATAAGGAATAAATCCCCTCAAAGAAAGGGTCTCACGGCCCGATGCGGAAAATTGCACGTCCCCGAGGAGGGTTGGAGGCGGTGAGGACCCTCCACCGGGTCCGAGGGCTCCACCTTAGGTTCTCGCTATTTCGTATGGGTCCGCGTGCGGGGCTAGCATACCTGAGCGAAGCCCTCCTAACGTGCATGGGGGCTAGCTGGCAACCGCTCCACGAACCCCAAGTCACGGCACCCTCCCAAGGAACCCCGAGAAACACGAAGTCATAGCCACGTAACTCCTCACAACGCCTAACCACCCTCGAGGCTAGGAAGGAAGGGACATCAAGGTAAACCCTAGGGTACTTAGGCTCGGAAATCCTCACATAGGGACGTAAGAGCTCATCGCCCAAGTTTGGATACCAAGAAATATGGTACTAAACTGAATATAATCATGAGTATACTAAAGACCAGTACCTACAACTTGTTTCAGGGAATTACGGAGCTTATTGATTAATACAAACTAACTTCTAACTTTTAGCTAGAGTTTCACTAAGTTACTAATGCTTTATACGTAATTACTCTTGCTTTCCGCAACCTTTCTCTTTCTAAAAGTATGAGAACCACATATACATCTGTTTCTAATTCGTTAACAGCACTTAATCGTCGTAGTTTTCTCTTAATATCCCACCGCGCTTCACTAAGCACGTCATACCTCTTAATTGTTCTTGCAGAACTCTTTATCTCTATGAGTTTGAGTCTTTGTAGTTTAAATTCAGGTAGATCTATAACCACGTTCTTCTGAACACCATAAGCAACTCTCTGCAATCTTGCCGATCCTTGCTTATTGTTTACTCTTTTACGAATCCTAAGCTTTAACATTACCTTATTTTTGCGGGGTTCCTCAAGCATCTTTAAACAGACGTAGTCAAAGGCCGCATTCCTAATATCCGGCAACGTTAACAGTTTATACGCTTGAGCGGTTTTGAAAGCTTCATACATCGCGTCTTTCAGGTTGCATAAAACCTCGTTGGAAAATATAACATTACTATACATCACTAGATCTTCCTGTAAACTTGCATTAAGCGAGTAAGTACCATGGCTATCGTCTTCCCTACCGCTTTCCGTGGATTTTGTTGTAAGGAAAGAAAACAGGGAAGGCACATCTGTTGCAGTTATTAACTCGCCTTTAACTATCTTAAATAGTGTTGGATCGTCCAATATGTATGTGGGCGAAATCTCGGAAGTATACGCAGCTACATAGTCGCAATCGTAGCATATTGTAGGTATGATATATCTTCTGGCAAGAATTTCCCCTATGAAGCCCAGCAAATTACTTTTATCAAACGTAATCATCCGCCGTACTCGCAAGCTTTGCTGAACAATGCGACTAAGAATGTACGTTGCTAGAATTTCACTATCAACATCAATCTCTTTCTCATCAACACGCCTAAGTCTAAGCACGTTTATCCCGATAGTCCCACCAACCATTTAGTAATATCCTTATTGTGAGAAAAATACCCATTTGAAGATACTCAAGGAGTTCTCCGCTAGTGGGAAGTCATGAAAAAACTATGTACTCGAAGTACAATACCGGATTGACAATTGCAGGGCGGGTTTCTCGGACATTGGGCTGTTAGCTTTTCCGATGGTCTTCTTGAGCACTTCTACTGCTTTAGTTACGGCGTTGTTCAACGCAGTACTGTAAAACCCTACTGACCCTGGTCGCTGAGGTTAGTTGGAGTTACTAGCATACTCTACCTTAACTTTCCTGTAGATGTTTACCAAGAAACTTGCTTGGAGGTATTGATAAAGCTAATTTAGCCTAGTCTCAGGCCTGTGAAGGGGTTAATATTTTCTAGCGGCTATGGGCTATGTAGGGGAAGGGATGGATAGGGCTGACGGTGCTGGACATGCGCTTAGTGACTCTAGGGAGGTTGGGGTGCCACCGGATACTTTCTTCGTCCCGTGCTACGTCATCCTTGTCGCTCTTTCGCTTTACGGTCCGATCGAGTATATGTATATGAGTCACCTGTGCACGGGGAGCGACTTGCTTCACGTGCTGACGTGCGTGGTGCTCAACATAGCGTTCCTCGCCTGCGTGGTTATTGGCTGGGTTTACGTGCTTAGCAAGGCAGCCATTAACACCCTCCCTCGATTAGCCGTGTGCGTGGCCCCATTAGCTGTCTTCCTGGGGTGCTACACCGTAGCGGCTGAGATGGTTGATTTGGAGCATGTTGAGGTGCTGAGGATCCCGAACGTAGCGCCGTGGCTGTTTACCTGGGTTGGGTGCAGGGACTACATACCTGTGGATGCGTATCACCTAATACTCTTCGGGGTGGGCTTCCTAAGCCTCGTAACCGCCTTAGTGGTTCCTACGTGGATTTCATTTAGAGCGGTTAAGGCCTCAGTGGCGGTTACGGTGGCTTGCCTTGGAGCGTTGATTATTGGGCTGTCCTACCAGGACTGGTTATGGTTTGTCTCGAGCCCAACAGCCCACCTGACCTGCGGTAGTAGGTACGGTGTCTTCTTCAACCAGTGGATATGCTTGGGGAGCGTCGGGGTGCCGGCGATGTACGTTGTGGCCCACGCCATAGGTCTCCCTATGATCGTTGTTCCCTCGTTACGGGTTTGTCGGGGGAGGGTCGCCCCGTACGTGGCTGGTCTGCTGGGGATTATGGTGGTCGTAGTTAGTGCGGGCGTAATCACTACCTTACTCCTTAAGTAGCCTGCGCCGCGTGACTAACCCTCGGTAGGTTATCAGGTTGGATTACAGATGAAAAACTTAAGCTATGATTATAGGTTCTTATGAGTAGCTTGAGGTGAGCACGTGTCAAGAGCCACTAGCACTCCAGCCGCCGAGGACTGTATTTGCAGGGTTGAGGGCCTCACGAAGGATTACGATGGCTTCAGGGCTGTGGATAACATTAGTTTCTGCGTCCGCAGAGGGGAGATATTCGGGTTCCTAGGCCCTAACGGGGCAGGGAAGACCACCACGATAAGGATGCTCTGCGGGTTGACTAAGATAACGAAGGGTAAGGTCATCATCGATGGCCACGACCTTAGGAAGGAGGGGAGGATCGTCAAGAAGTTGATAGGGGTCGTGCCCGATATCTCCAACTTGTACGCGGAGCTTTCATGCTGGGACAACCTGATCTTCTGCGGGGAAATGTACGGCATGCCTAGGGAGGAGAGGGTGAGGCGTGCTGAGGAGCTACTGAAGTTCTTCGGGTTAAGGAGGTTTAGGGACACGAAGTTCAAGAACTTGTCGAAGGGCCTTAAGAGGAGGTTAACAATCGCCGCCGCCCTCATGCATAGCCCAAAGATCCTCTTCCTCGACGAGCCCTCCATAGGACTAGACGTTCTGGGTAAGAGGAAGATATGGGGGATAATCAACGAACTGAACAGGCGGGGTGTCACAATATTCCTTACGACCCACAACATTTACGAGGCATTCAGGCTCTGCCATAGGATAGCCGTGATTAATCGAGGGAAGATCGTGGCTGTAGGGACGCCGAACGAGTTGAAGAGGATGGTTGCCGCGCAGGAGATAGTGGAGGTTTCCTTCAGTCCCTTCACGCCGCGTGTGGAGGACATTCTAAGTATTGAGGGCGTTGTTAGTGTTAAGGTCGTCGATAACGCTCTGAGGCTCGTGGTGGATGACGTGCTCACAGCCCTTGACGGCATTATCGATTACGCACGTCGTAAGGGCTTGACGATAAGCATGCTTAGCTTAAGGGGGGCTGACGCGGAGGAAGTGTTCCTGAGCCTCGTGGGTGGTAGGAATGCGTGACGTGCTGGAGCACGCGTACTACATAGCGAAGAAAGACCTGAAGGAATACTACATGAAACCAGGAACGATTAGCTGGGGCGTGCTCTTCCCGATAACGTTCGCCGCGGCCTTCCTGTTCAGGAGGGGAGAGTACTCCGTGTGGGCCGCGCCGGGACTCATAGCCATGACCGTGCTCTTCAGCGCGACTTCCATGGCTGGGGCGTCCATAGTTTTCGAGAGGAGGATAGGGTCGTTCGAGCGCCTCCTACTCTTCCCGACCAGGTACATCTCCATCGCCCTAGGAAAGTCCTTCGGCGGCTTCCTATTCGGGCTGATCACCTCACTATCAACCCTGCTCGTAGTGTACGTATTGCTGCACGCGTTCCCCCTCAACCCAGCGCTCTTTACCCTATCACTATTACTAGCTGTCCTCCAGTCCTCGAGCTTCGGCGTGCTACTAGCGTTCGCCATCAAGGACCCCTCACAAACGATGACAGTATTCAACATAGTGAGGTTCCCCATGATATTCCTATCGGGAGTGATCATACCGATTAACCAGCTACCACCACCCCTCGGAGCACTATCCTACGCGCTCCCCCTCACATACTCGACGGAGTTAATCAGGTACTCCTACACCGGAGAGTACTCCGTGATACCACCCGCCATAGCTTTCATCGCCATGATAGTGCAGACGCTGGCTTTCCTAACGGCAACTTCGATGCTAATAAGGAAAAGCATACCTTAAGCACATTAAGCTAAGGCAAGGCAGGGCTTAATGAACCTAGCATGGGAGGGTACTCCAGAAGGGGAAACAACGCGGTCTTCATCCATACGAGAGACACCACATAATACCCTAGCTTAACTCGAAGCAGGGAACGCTACGAAGGAAGGTGGGTCAAACTCATCCCAACTAAGTTTTTAACCCTCCTAGGCGATGACGCCCCGGCCACCGCGCTTGGCATGCCTCAGTACTTCGTACTGCGACGCAACTATGGCAACGAGTATTAAGGTCATTCCCACCGCCTTCACTGGGGTTACGGACTCCCCCAGTATTATGGTAGCTATCACCGTGGCTACGACTGGCTCAAGCAAGAATATCAGGGCAGCGCTTGCTGGGTCAACACGTTTCTGCCCAAATACTTGGAGGGTAAATGCGGCGTCAGCACATGCTAGGCCTAAGTACGTGATCACGGGAATCAACGTGATCGGTATTCTGGGAATGCCGTTTAAGGTCACGTCAGGTACGAAGAAGAAAATGCTTGGGATCATCTCAGCCCAAGTGAAGATGGCTGGGTTGGAGGCGCTGAACCTATCAACTAAGAGTACCTGGGCTGCCCACATGACGGCGCTCACGAGGACTAGTAGGTCACCTACACCTAAACCCCCTTCAGGGCTCGTTAGCAGGTATAGGCCCGCCACACTTAGTAGGAGACCTAACCCGTGACCTACGCTGTACTCACGCCTAACCACGCCGACGTAGAGGTGCACGAAGACCACGTTCAGGCCCGTTATGAAGGCGGAGTTACTGGCGCTCGTGTACTTCGTGCCCCAGCCCTGGAAGAGAAGGCCTAGAGCGAACACAGCACCAGTTACTAGCCCTCCCTTAACCCATGCCTTAATGCTTGAGTGCCTACTCA
>JALVVU010000178.1 GCA_027023255.1 Desulfurococcales archaeon | reverse complement strand
CCAGCGCTAGCCAACCCCTGCCGGCCGAGATCTCCTTAGTGACTCCTGCGAACCAGTCAACGCTGAGGTAAGCCCCACCTATCCCTGCTAGGGTCGCGCCATATATTGTTGCCAGTATCCTGACGAGGTCAACGTTTATTCCCACAACGTCCGCGGCGTCTGGGTCCTCACCGCATGCCCTTACTGCAGCGCCGAAGGGTGTTTTGAAGAGCCACCAGTACGTGAATATCGCTATGCCTAGGGCTATCAGCACCATGGGTGAGAGGGCCCTACCAGCTATGTATATGGGCTGTATCGTTAAGCTACTGGGTATTGTCCTAGCACCCCATACATGCCATATTGCGAAGATACCGAAGCCCACCACGCCGAGGGCGAAGGTGTTCACTCCTATAGTATCCACTATCTGATTACCCTTAAGCTTCGTTGATATGATGCCATGCATTAATCCAATAGCTAAACCTATTGCTGCCCCCGCCAGCACACCTACCCATGGCGAGCCTGTTGCGGTGTCCGCTATTACTGCGAAAAAGGCGCCTAAGAGCAGTATGCCTTCCAGACCAATATTGACTACGCCAGATCTTTCCGTAACTATCTCGCCTACTGAGGCAAGTAGTATTGGAACCATCGACCTCAGGGTCATGAAGATTATGTCTAGTGCGGCTCCCCATGGCTGAGTCATTCCTTAACCACCTCCTTACCCCTTAAGTAAGCTATCCTGCGTTTAATGAGAGTATATATGTTGGGTACCGCTAAGCATATGACTATTATACCTTGGAAAACCCACACTATCTCCTTGGGTATGCCCACGAGGTTGAGCCCTCTAGCCCCGGCGTGAAGCGCACCCACTAGTATCGCGGCGAAGATTATGCCGAGTGGGTGGTTACCACCTATTAGGGCAACAGCTATTCCGTCGAAGCCTAAGCCCTGTAGGTTACTTAGGCTGGACATCACTGAGTATGAGGGCGGTAGTCCCGCAACCTTCTCCAAACCAGCAATACCAGCAAGAAGCCCTGCGAGCAGGAATGACGTTGCCATGGCCTTCTTCGGGCTTATGCCAGCGTATCTAGCTGCCTTTGGGTTGGTTCCAGCTACCCTTAGCTCGTAGCCTGGCCTCGTGTACCATAGCAGGAAGTAAATTACTAGGAGGACGACAACACTTATCACTATATTCCATGATAGGCTCGTCTGTGGTACCAGTAGTGGTATCCTAGCGTATGGGGGTATGACTATGGATTTTGTGGCGTCATTGGGGTTAGGGAAGTACCTGAAGATTATGTAGTCCACGAAGCCGAACGCTACGTAGTTAAGCATGATCGTTACGACAACCTCGTTGGCGTCGCGGAAGACCTTAAGGGCCGCGGGTATGGCTGACCAAGCGACGGCGAACGCTATCGCTGACGCTATGATCAATAAAGTGTGAAGAGGGGCTGGAAGACCAACGACCGAGGTTGCAATGACTGCGCCAAGCGCGGCCATGTATATCTGACCCTCAACACCTATATTGAAGAGCCCTGCCCTGACACAGAGAGCGAAGGCCAAGCCACTGAGCATTAGCGGGCCAGCATAGGTTAAGGTGACAGTGAGTGGGTAAATGTTCTCGAAGGGATTACCTATGGAGTGTATATATAGCTGGTACATTGCCTGCCCAACATCGTGTCCAGACGCGTAAATAGCTAGCATGCCGCCTATGAAGCCTATTATGAGGGCTATAAGGGAATTAATTATGGGTTCCGCCTTCTCCTTCAATGCTTCGATCACAGCACTCACACCTCAACACCTCCCATGAGCATACCTATCTCCTGCATCGTGTACTGCTCCGTGGGTTTGAGGGCCATGAACCTGCCCTCATACATTACTGCAACACGGTCTGATAGATCAAGCACTTCGTCTAAGTCCGAGGAAACGAGGAGTATGCCTATTCCCCTATTCCTTAATTCTATTAATAGGTTCCTGACGAACTGTGTTGACGCCACATCAAGACCTCTAGTCGGGTTGGCCGCAATGATCACTGATGGTTTCTTGCTTAGCTCCCTGGCAACTATTAGCTTCTGCTGGTTACCGCCGCTAAGTGACCTAGCGGGTGACTTAAGGGATCTAACGACTATCTCGAACTTCTTTATTAGTTCCTTCGCGTGTTCAGCCACCTTGTTCCAGTCAATAATCATTCCTGCCTTAAGGAACTGCGGGTATCTATGAAGCCCTAGGAGCACGTTCTCCAAGACAGTCATCGTCATTACCAAGCCGTAGTTCTGCCTGTCCTCAGGTATATGGACTAAGCCCTCGAAGGAGAGCTTGGCTGGGTCAGCATTGGTTACGTCCTCACCCTTGAAGATAACTTTACCCTTATCCACTCGCCTAAGGCCCGTCAGCGCCTCCACCAGCTCCCTCTGCCCGTTGCCCTCAACACCCGCGATGCCTAGGATCTCGCCGGAACGTAGCGTGAATGAAACCCCCTTAACAGCCTGCCTACCGAGGTCATCAGTAACCCATAAGTCCTTAACAACCAAGAGGTCCTCAACCCTCTCTACAGACTTCTTCGGCGGGTACGTGAAGACCACTTCCCTTCCAACCATTAGGGAGGCGAGCTCCTTCGGGTTAGTTTCCTTGGTCTTCAGCTCACCAACTACCTTACCCTTCCTTAGCACGACTACGCGATCTGTTACCGTCATTACTTCCTTGATCTTATGCGAGATGAAGACTATTCCCTTACCTTCGGAAGCAAGCTGTCTGAGTAGGCGGAATAGGTCCTTGGTCTCTACGGGTGTTAGGTTGGTTGTGGGTTCGTCCAGGATGAGTAGCGTAACTCCTCGGAAGAGCATCTTCAGTATCTCTATCCTTTGCCTCTCGCCTAGGGAGAGATCCTCCACGGGGACATCTAACCTTACCTTAAGTCCTGTTTGCTTCATTAGATCCTCAAGCTTCTTTAGCGCATCCTCCTTCCTAATGCCTTTAAGTCCTAGTAAGATGTTCTCGAGCCCGGTGAAGTTATGGACTAGTGGTATGTGCTGATGCACCATCCCTATACCCATTTTTAATGCCTGTGCCGGCATTGTGAAGCGTACTTCCTTACCCTTAACGTAGAGCTTACCTTTAGTTGGCTGTAGAAGTCCCGAAACAATTTTCATGAGTGTTGTCTTGCCAGCACCGTTCTCGCCAAGTAAACCCAACACCTCACCAGCCCTAACCTCTAACGTCACTCCTCTCAAGGCAACGGTGCCGTCAGGGTAAACCTTAACGATGCCCTCCGCGCGTACTAGTGGCGCGCTCAAGGTCGTCAACCTTATATTACGTGTTTAAGGTCCGGGATATAAGCTTGACTGATGCTTTGAGAGGAACTAGTTAAAATAGTTTAAAGATTTCTTAGTGAAATGTTTTAAAAAATGATGGGTGTTTAGGAGTGCTTGTTACTTTCTCTTAGCCGCCCAGCCTATTATTATGCCTATTATTAAGCCTATGATTAGCAAGCCACCAGCAATGCCCCAGTTCGTAGTCGTCACTTGCTGAGTCACGGTGGTTGTGACTGTTGAGACCGTTGACTTCGTCACCGTCTGGGTTACGGTGACGGTAGAGGTGCGTACGGAGGCAGTAGAGCTCGGCGTGGTTGTCGTAGATGATGTGGTTACAGCGGTTGGTGGTGTCCATGGTAGTGACCATCCCTTGGCGTTCGGTGATGCTACGGAGTACTCGACCCTGATTTTCTCGATTTCTTCCTTCTTCATCGGTGCTGGTACGTGCACCTTACCGGATAGGATCTCCTGCTTTAGCTCGTCCACGGCCTGCCATATCCATGAGGGCAGGGACTCCCTAATTGCCTTCACTTTCTGCACTATCTCCTGCTCCTGGCTCGGCTTAATCACGCCTTCCTCGACACCCATCTTCATGAAGGTGTATAAGTCGTTAATACTTGATAAGACAGTGCCTTTCTCCTTGATTCCTAGGGACATTATACCTCCGTAGGAGCTTATCTTACCCTCCTCGTACTCAAGCGCCTTCTTCGTGGCGTAGTAAACACCCATGTCGACACGCTTCATCATCGACGCTATTATCCATCCAGGCTTAATCCAGTCTTGGTCGGAGTCAACACCTATGGCGAAGGGTGGTCCGTGGGTCTTCCCGTGTTGTGTGCCCCATTGCTGGACAGCATCGAATATTCCTAGACCGGTCGCGCCGGCAACGTTGTATATCACTATGGCTCCCTGCTGTAGCTGAGCCATGGCTGCCTCCTTACCCTTAGCCGGGTCCTTGAAGGTGCCAGTATACTGGTAGAGCACCTCGATGTTCTTTTGCTGACCGAACTTCCACTTGTACCAGTGGACCGCCCACCACACACCGTACCTGTAGCCTGCCTCGAACTTGTAGAGTACAGGTATCTCCATGCCAAGCACTAGGCCGACCTTGCTGGCACCGTAGTGGATCGCTATTAGGGCTGCGAGGGCCCCGGCTAGGGCTGAGCCCTCATTCTCCCTGAAGACAATGCCTATTACGTTCTTCATGTTGGGTATGTACTCGTCAACGCCAGCGAAGAGCTGGTTCGGGTACTCCTTAGCAACCTCTTTAACGGCGTCAGTCATCAGGAAACCTACGCCAATGATTATTACACAGTTGCCCTGCTTAGCTAAGGTTCTTAGGTTCGGCAGGTAGTCGTCTTGACTCATCGATGAGAGTGCAACAATCTTTAAACCTAGCTTCTCGTGCACCATTTGAGCGCCTAGGTATGCCATGTCGTTGAAGCCTAGGTCTCCTCTGCCACCAATGTCGTACACGATGCATACTGCGTTCTTCTTTGTCTGTGCCTTCACTGGTGCTGGGCTAGTTACTAGTGCTGCGACAACTCCCAACACGACTACGAGAGCTAGAAGTACCGCGGGAACTATTCGGGCGTTCAAAGGGGTATCACCCTTATTTAAATGGGTTTCCGGAGAAGGTAATAAATCTACTTGCCGTAATGAAAACCGTTTCATTAATTACTCCGCCTGCCAGTAAGGAGTTAGGTTGAGGGGGCGCTATGGGGAGCCCGTTAGACCGCTTAGCCCACCTGGTGAGGGGCCTCGGGGACTTAATGGGATTGACGCCCCTCATTGACCGTCTGATTTCGCAGTCAGAGATAGTGGTTATAGATGGAAGAAAGTACGTAAGGAAAAAGTACCTTAAGGAGGTTGGAATCATAAAGTGGATCCCGCCAACGATACTGTTCCGCGTCAGTTACCCATTCACGTTATCCCCTAGGGAGAGGTTTAAGCGAGAACTCAACTTCATGACTTATGATTGGCAGGGTTTTGTGAGGACCCCGAAGCTCGTCCACACTGATGAGGAGAAATTAGAAATTCTCAGGGAGTACGTTGAAGGCAACGTGATTAACTATTTACGGGACTCCGAAGCCCTTGGGAGGGCGTTAGCCCTAATTCACGGTAAGGGATGGGCGTTAGGCGACGTTAAGCCGACGAACTTCCTCGTTGATGAAGACTCAATGCATGTCTACGTGATAGACGCTGAGCAGTCGGTCAGAACCAATGATTTAACTTATAAGGCTTGGGACATCGCACTATCAGCGTTCTTTGCATCATACGCCTACCTTTCCGACCTAACCGCCTACGAGAGCTTCCTCCAGGAATTCCTCAAGGAATACATTCACAGGTGGAAAGGTGGGGTAGCCGTGCTTAGGGAATTATCCTCGATGAAATTCGGCGGGATATTCC
>JALVVU010000177.1 GCA_027023255.1 Desulfurococcales archaeon | reverse complement strand
ATCCTAGAGGTTCAGATCGCTAGTGTTAATATGTTCGTCTTTCAATTCATTCTTTGTTGATACAATTAATCCCGATAGATGTGATAGACCAGACCTGTTAACTTTCAATTCATTCTTTGTTGATACGTATTCTATAGTGATCACGCCGTCATTACCGTAGCCAACTTTCAATTCATTCTTTGTTGATACATGCATGTAGTCGTATAGTCGCCCCCTATCCACGATTCCCTTTCAATTCATTCTTTGTTGATACGATATGAGCTGACTAGCGGGTTCGGCGATTGTCGAATTCTTTCAATTCATTCTTTGTTGATACACTAACGAATTCTGCAAAGGATTAACGATGAAGGAGTGCCTCTTTCAATTCATTCTTTGTTGATACACATGCTTAATGAAATAGATAAACTAGCTAGTCACCTACGCTTTCAATTCATTCTTTGTTGATACAGGAGATTAAGCGTGAGATAGCTAGGCTTGAGAAAATGCTCTTTCAATTCATTCTTTGTTGATACCGAGTACTTATATATCCCCTTTTTAAATAAGCCTTTCCCCGAGATTATTCCCGAGCGTCGAGACCATGAAAACATCATTGGAAGTAGTCACTAGCAAACCAATCCACGCGTAATTATTCCACAAAATGAATTGTGATTCATACGTTAGTGAATATTATGTCGCCCGACGGTGTTTGTGGGGTAAGGTTAATTCTTTCTCGAATGAATGTGTATTCTTGGGGTTAGGGGTTGGTCAGGATTATCCTGACCGCTGATAGGGCTGTTTTTACGGATTTTAACGGTTCTGAGGCGTTAGGTTTTGGGCTTTGTGTGCCCTTTAGGTTGATACCTGCGTTTGTGGAGTATAGGATTCTAGCTCCTCCCATTCCGTTGGACAGTTGTGGTAGGGCGAGGTATGCGCCTTACCCTCTCGCTAAGGTGGAGGCTGCTTTAGTGGCTGGTGGGTTTAGGCGTGAGGATGTGGCCGTGGTGCCTCCGGAGCGTCTGCGCGGTGTTGTTGATAAGGATACTGAGATACTAGCTATTCATGTCCTCGACCCTCAGGGCTTGGCTCCGGTTTCATGGACTCTTGAGGTGTTGACTGGTGGTGGCAAGCCCTGCACACAGTATGAGTTCGAGAGGCTCATGACTTTAGTAAGGGAGTTAAAGAGAAAGTATGGTTTTAAGGTGGTTGTTGGCGGGCCAGGTGCTTGGCAGTTAAGGGGGCTTGAGGATAAGTTCGGTATAGACGTTCTCTACGAGGGAGAGGCCGAGTTAACATTCCCTAAGATAGCTTGGAGGATATTGAGGGGCGAGGACGTGCCTAAGCACGTCGTTGGTGAGCAACCCCCTCCCAGCTCAATACCTCCCATCATAACGCCTTCACGGAACGGTGTTGTTGAGGTAACGAGGGGGTGTCCACGTAAGTGTCACTTCTGTAGCCCGACGATGCGCTTCTTTAGGACAATACCGTTAAGCACGGTGCTTAAGGAGGTCGAGTTAAACCTGAGGCGGGGCGTGAGTGCCGTGAGTTTCGCTACGGAGGACATAATGCTTTATGGTGCGGAGGGACTGAACTTCAAGCCAGAAGCTGTAAGGAAACTATTTACCAGCGTACTTAAGGTGAGTCGTAAGTACGGCGTCCTGAAGGTCGGTTTCAGCCATGTTTCACTGTCATCAGCCCTTGTAATGAAGGACACCGTTAAGTTCATAACTGACGTAAACAACCTCACCGACTCAGAACCCATGTTCCCTCAGGTAGGGCTTGAGAGCGGTAGCCCCAGAATGGTTAGAAAGTACTTCGGAGGCAAACCGTATCCCTGGAGACCTGAGGAGTGGCCTGAGGTAGTCGTTGATGGGGTGAAGCTCCTTAACGAGAATTACTGGTATCCATGCCTAACATACATAATAGGGTTTCCTGACGCAACACCCGACGACTACGTGAAAACCACGGAACTCTTAGACAGGCTTAGGAGTGAAGGATTCAGGGGGTGGGTCTTCCCCCTCTTCCTGATCCCCATGGGAGGAACGTTAATCGAGGGTAAGGCCAGGTTTAAGGTGCTGAGGGACTTACCCCCTGAGGCCCTAGAATGCATTACGGCAGGGTGGAGAATGAGCCTAGAGTTCTCGAAAGAGATCTACCCGAAGCTCCTGAACGCTGTTAATGGGAAACTCACCCGCAGGATAATTCAAGCCCTCGTAAGCAAAGCCTTGGGGGTGTTAGAGGGTTGGATCGACACGCTGAGCAAAAATACATCACTAATCGAGACAGAATTCTCGAAAATCAATTTAAGGTCAGTCCCCTCTCTGCTCACCACCCTTATAAAGGCGGGCTTAAGCGCTCTCTAAGGTACGCTCCCTTAAATGCGGCAAGCCACCAGTATGTAGAATAACCAGAGGTTTTCCTTCTAAGCAATAGCCTTGAGAATGTATTAAGTGCTTAAGAATGATGACCCGCATGATGCTTAAAGCAAAAAGCATTGTCCTTAGAGAGTGAGGAAATACGTCAGCAACAAGGAAGGGCTACTACTCCCCTCCCTACCCCGCACCTTGAGGAGTTAGAGATTAGATTATCTGGGGGAGCGTCAGGGGGACTCAGTCAGAGAAATGAGGTAGTGCTTCCGCAGGAGTTTAGGAGAACTTGTCGAAGCCCTAGAAAGGGAGGATGCGGAGTGATTGGCGTAGCTTGAGGGTGAGAGTAAGTACCTTTGAGCCGCGTAGCAGTACCTTGTAGTAAGGGAATCTAAGTTCAAGGCTCTCCTAAACGGGCATGGAGGGTTCCGTAAGGATTCACAAGGTTTCCGTGAGGAAAAACATTCTTGGTTTTTAGTTGGGTCGAATTACTCACTAGACGCCGAGTACTTCTTTTATGAGGGCGGCCCTGATGTATAGGCCGTTTCTTGCTTGTTCAAAGTACCTTGCCTGCGGTAACTCATCCACGCTTGGGTCGAGTTCCCATACCCTTGGCAGTGGGTGCATTATAACTGGGATGTGCTTGAACTTCTTAAGGTATGCTGCGTCTATCTTGTAGCTTCCTTTGAGCCTCTCGTACTCTGCCGGGTCTTTGAAGCGCTCCTTCTGTAACCTCGTGACGTAGAGGACGTCTAGCTTCTCGATAACCTCTGATAGGTCGTTGACTAGGTGGTACTCAACCTTGCCTTCAATGTTCTTGAGTACTTCCTCCCTTATTTGAAGGGCTTGCGGGGCTATGTAGTATATCGTTACGTCCTTGAACTTCGAGAGTGCGTATGAGAGGCTGCTCGGCGTCCTGCCGTACTTCAGGTCACCCATTATGCCCACGGTTAACCCGTCTACCTTACCGAACTCCCTCCACATGGTGTAGACGTCTAGGAGGGCTTGGGTTGGGTGCTCGTGCGGGCCGTCGCCGGCGTTGATTATCGGCGCCCTGATCATCGGGGCTATCTGCTCTGGGAAGCCGGGCTTGCTCTGCCTCAACACTATTACGTCGGGGTCGTAACCGTCAATTATTCTGAGGGTGTCGACGTCCGTCTCTCCCTTAGCGAGGCTTGACCTGCTCACGTCGAAGTCAATTACCCTGCCGCCGAGCTTAACCATGGCGAAGGTGAAGCTCAGCTTCGTCCTTGTGCTGGGCTCTAGGAACACCGTAGCCATTATCTTGCCCTTAGCGTAGTCGAGGATGCCTTTCTCCCTGATCTCCTCGCGGAGCCTCTCAGCTAGGTTGAATAGCCTGAGTAGGTCCTCGCGAGTGAATTGGAGCGCGGATATTATGTCGTGACCTTTTAACGTGCCCATCGCCTCACACCTCCTACTGCTTGGTTTCAGCCCCCTATTGGGAAGGGACTCGAATACAGGTTTTTGCCTTGAAAAATAAATTTTACCTGATTCACGCTTTACCGCCACTAATCTTTTCCGCCGCACGCTTAATTGCCTTAATGATGTTCACGTAGCCCGTGCACCTGCAGAGGTTACCCCTAACGTACTCCCTAATCCTCTCCTCGCTGGGGTTCTTCTCCTCCTCAAGCAACCTCTTAGCAACCAGTATGAAGCCCGGCGTGCAGTAACCACACTGAATCGCTCCCTCTTCTACGAATGCCTCCTGCACGGGATGTAGCTTACCGTCCTTAGCTAAGCCCTCAACAGTGGTTATTTCCCTACCATCCACCTCGACAGCTAGCGTGAGGCATGAGAGCACGGGCTCGCCGTCCAGCAGGACGGTGCAGGCGCCGCACTCACCGATGCCGCACCCGTACTTAGGGCTAAGCACCCCTAGCCTGTCCCTCAGCACGTTTATCAGTAACTCGTTGTCCTTAACCTCAATGCTTACGGGGCGCCCGTTCAGCTTGAAGTTAATTAACCTCGTGCCCATCACGATCACCTCCCGAGCCTCTCCATAGCCTTCTTTAGCGCGTCAACAAGGATGACGCCTGAGACCTCCCTCCTGTACTCCGCGGTTGATCGTATGTCCGTTATTGGCTTCACCTCCGTCCTCACTATCTTGGCTGCCTCCCACATCACGTCCTCCGTGAGTTCCTTGCCCTTCAGGAACTCCTCAGTTCTGTACGCCCTCATCGGTGTTGGGGCTACCGACCCTAACGCCACCTTAACGTCCTCCACTACATTACCGTTCATCCTTAACGCGACGGCTATGTTTACCTTCGCGAGGTCCATCGCGACCCTAGCTATCTTCATGAATGCCGAACCCGTGGGCTTGACGGGCTTAGGTACCCTCACCTCAACTAGGAGTTCGTTGCGCGCCATCACGGTCTTGCCAGGGCCTATGAAGAACTGTGTTATGGGGACTACCCTCCTGCCGTTGGGGCCAGCGATAACTACCTCCGCCTCGAAGACCAGTAGCGGTGGTGCGGTGTCAGCTGCTGGCGACGCGTTACATAAGTTCCCGCCTATGGTTCCCATGTTCCTTATCTGTACCCCAGCCATCGACTCGACAGCCTCATGAAGTGCGGGGAACAGCTCCTTAATGAGGCCGGATCTTTCCAACGCCCTTAGCTTCGTTGCTGCCCCTATAGCTACGTGGTCCCCGCGATCCTCAATGTAGTTGAGTTCCTTGATCCTGTTTATGCTGATTAGGTACTTGGGTCTGAGCACGCCTTGCTTCATCCTCACTAGGAGGTCCGTGCCTCCCGCCAGTACCTTGGCTTCCTCACCGTACTTGCTGAGTAGCTCCACGGCCTCCTCAACTGTCCTTGGTGCTAGGTACTCGAATTCAGGGAGTATGTGGGTGTTGGCTTTGTTCGGGTCTAGCCTAGGTCCGGGTGACTTAAGCATCCTTACTCACCCCCTCCTTCTCCTTAAGGGCTTTAAGGATCTTCTCGGGTGTTATGGGTAGTTCATAGAACCTCACTCCTAACGCGTTGTAGATGGCATTAGCGACAGCGCCAGCAACAGGGTTCAGTGCTGACTCGCCTAAGCCCTTAGCACCGTAAGGCCCTGTCGGCTCGTAGGTTGAGGCGAATATCACCTGGAAGTTCTCTAGGCTCGGCATGTCCTGAGCCGTCAGTATCTTGTAGTCCGTTATGTAGCCCCTACACGCTAACTCACCGGTCTGGGGGTCGTAGGGCGTGTCCTCCAGCACCGTCATGCCCCAGCCCTGCGCGAAGCCGCCGTGCAGCTGTCCGGCAGCGAGGTCCGGGTTCACGACGGTGCCCACGTCAGCGCCTGCAACGACCCTCACCGGCCTGACCCTGCCTGTCCACGTGTCGACCTCGACCTCGACGAAGTAGACGGTGTATGCTGGTGGTGAGTTGGTGGCTCTGTAGGAAACGACCGCCGCTATCGAGCCCCAGTTCCTCTGCCACGCTTCCCTAGCGACCTCACCCACCGTTATCTTCTTG
>JALVVU010000176.1 GCA_027023255.1 Desulfurococcales archaeon | reverse complement strand
TTAAGGACGCTGGGGTAGAAGAGCTTCATGTCGGGCACTGCACGGGGTTGAGGGCCGAGTGCGAACTCATGCGTGAGTGGGGTAAGGGATTCCGCAGGATAAAGTCGGGGTACGTAGCTGAGTGGGGTGAGGGTTAGGGGCGGTAGTTACGTGGTTCTACGGTGCGGGGTCTGCGGATCCGTTGCGGCGTAGGGTGCTATGGCTTGGTGGGGCTGAGTAGTTCGGGGGAGTGCGTGGGTGGTTTAATTGAAAAATATTTTCCTTGCTTTACCCTCCTTACCCCGCACTCACTCCATTATTATCGCTACGGCCCTTACTGGGGAGGCCGTTCCTCCCACGAGCTTCAGCGGTAAGCCGACGAAGAGGAACTTCTTTCCGACGACCTTATCCAGGTTGATTAGGTTCTCATATATCGCGATTCCCTTAGGTAGGAGTATGTTGTGTGCTGGGAACGGCTCGTGGTCGGGGCTGGGGGCGTCCACACCTATCGCCTTAACCCCTAACTCCACTAGGTACTTGCAGGCACCCTCACTCAGCCCTGGGTGCTTATACCACTCCTCAGTGCCTGCCTTATCACTGTACCCCGTGTGGAGGAGGATGATCCAGCCCTCCCCGACCTTAAACGGTAGTGCCTCAATCTTCGCCTTAAGCTCCTCCTCGCTAATCTCATGGTTTGGCGGGAGGTTAGTGAAGTCTAGGGCTGTTGACCAACCAACGTACGTGTCTGCCGGTACCTTCTCTATTGTCGGGCCTTCCTTGACGAAGTGGTTTGGCGCGTCAACGTGTGTTGAGGTGTGCTCCACGAAGACCCATATGTTGGAGTTGTACCCGTGGGTCTCTATGGTTGTGAATACTGCCTTAAGCGGTTGGGGATAGCCTGGGAACATGGGTGTTTTCAGGCTCTCAATAGGCATTGAGAGATCCACTACCTTCAACGCTACCACCCTTACCTCCCAGCGTAGTGCCGGTGTATGGCGAGCACATCTGTTAGTATTGCCTGACCCGTCTCCACCCTGCCCGCTCCGGGCCCCACTATGGTTACGGGGCCTAAGTGATCCGTGTAGAACGTCAACGCGTTGATAGCGCCCATGACGTTCGCTAGTGGGTGGGTTAAGCTCACCCTCTCGGGCTTGACGGACGCCTTAACGCTACCTCCCTCCTTAACCACCCTCGCGATTAACTTTATTCTCTGCCCATTGCTTAGGGCGTCCTTCACGTCCTCCTTAGTTATCTTAGTTATTCCCTCCCTCTCAACGTCGTTGATGGTTATGTTGCCTCCCATAATGACGTTAGCTATTATCACAGCCTTAACGGCCGCGTCCCAGCCCTCGACATCGGCTGTCGGGTCGGCCTCCGCGTACCCGAGCCTCTGCGCCTCCTTGAGGGCCTCCTCATACGTCATTCCCTCCTCCATCTTCGTGAGTATGAAGTTGGTCGTGCCGTTCACTATCCCCTCAACCTTACTTATGTCGACGCCAGCCATTGCCTCGAGGGCAAGGTTTATTGAGGGTGTCCCACTCATCACCACACCCTCGAACCTAAGCATGACTCCCTTACTGGCTGCTAGCTCCTTAAGCTCCGGGTACGCTAGGGCTATGGGTCCCTTATTCGATGTCACCACGTGCTTCCCGTGCTTAAGCGCCTCCCTAATGTGGGTTAGGCCTGGCTCGCCGGTCTTAATGTTTGTTGGGGTTACCTCAACCACTATGTCTATGTCCTCGGACCTGCATATAGTTAGGCTATCTATGTCCTTCCTCCCTGCGGGGTAGTCCTTAATGTGTCCCTTCTCATCTATGAGCTTTATCAGGGCCTTCGGGTCAAGGCCTTCGGGGTTGTACACCGAGCCCTTAATGGGGTCCGCTATGCCGATTAGCTTGAATTCGAAGCCGTACCTCTCCCTCAGAGTCTCCGCCTTCCTCGCGAGGATCCTTACGAACCCCTGCCCTACGTTCCCGAAGCCTATTAAGCCTATCCTCCAAGTATGTGCGCACATCTAAGCTCACCCTGAAAAACTATTGCCCTCACCGCTAGCGAAGTTAAGTACTTCGGGGAAGAACTTACTTAACTCAAGCTCCTCCAGCACCTCCTTACTCGGCCTTCCGTCCATCCCCCACTTCCTTAGGGCGTAGTACTCGTTAAGCATTAGCTCGAACGTTTCCCTCCTTAAGCTGACGCTGAACTTACCGTTAGGTGGTAGTGGTAGTGGTTCGTTGAAGCATCGTGGCGGTAGGGTGTCGTCCTTCCTCCCTATCCCTGCCTCCCTAATGTTGAATACCCTGACTAAGTTCCATATGCGCTCCCCTCCCCTCAGGTAGTCCTCCTCACTGAACTCCAAGCCAGTCACTGCTGAGACCGCCTCCCACGGCCTGTACAGCGGTATGAAGTCACACACTATTAGTGAGAAGGCGGCTGCACGCTCGTCCTGGGTGTCCTTAACGAACTTAGCCACGCCCTCCGTTGAGAAGCGCTCCAGCGGCCCCTCAATCTCCGCCCTCGTGGTCCAGGCCCTCTGGTGGCATCCTCCCCTGTCGGACGTCGCGTACGCGAGGGCCATGCCCCACGAGGCCCTGGGGAGGTAGCCCGGTAACTCCATGCCCTTCACGTGCATGGCCATCTCACGTGCCTTACCACCTACCCTCTCAGCTACCCTAGCGACGCCCTCAGCTAGGAGGTCGCCTACGCCCTCCCTGTAAGCTATCTTCCTGATTAACTCCACCTGACCCTCGTGATCGCCGAAGGCGGGGACATCCTTGAGGAGGCCAAGCTCACGTAACTCCATGGCGAACGCGACCACGTTCCCAGTAGATATGGCGTCTAAGCCTAACTCATTAACGGCCTTAAGGGACCTAGCCACCTTAATCACGTCGTCTATGAGGCAGTTGCTTCCAAGTAAGGCTATGTCCTCATACTCAACCTTAACGTTACCTCCCTCCACCTCGACGATCTTACCGCACGCTACGGGGCAGTTGTAACAGGACACGCTCCTCTTGACGAAGGCCCTTAAGTACTCACCGTAAAGCCCGACAGCATCCTTCAGGAACCCCCTGCTGAAGTTCCTCGTGGGCAGTATGCCGAATCTGTTCATGGGTTCGACCCAGAACGAAGTCCCTATTGCTGTACGTACCTTCAGGAACTTCGTCCTGCTCAGGAGCTCCATGGCCTTCCTGGAAACCTCCCTTAACTTCTCCGTGTCGGCGCACCTCACCTTCCTCCCCTTGGCCTTAACCACTAAGGCCTTCAGGTTCTTAGAACCCATCACCGCGCCGGCCCCTCCCCTACCAGCTATTCCGGCCCGCCACGTGTCCTCGTCACTGTCGATCATTATTGCGGCGAACCTCACCAGGTTCTCACCCGCAGGCCCTATTACGGCGGCATGCGCGTCCTCCCCGACCTCCCTCCTCACCTCCTTCACAGTCTCTGAGACCGTCTTGCCCCAGAGTCGTGAGGCGTCCCTAACCTCAGCGCCCTCCTCACTCACCAGTAGGTAGACGGGGCTTGAGGCCCTACCCTTAACTATTATTCCGTCGTAACCGCACCACCTGATTGCAGGGCCTAAGTGTCCTCCAGCGTGGGAGTCTAGGTAGAGGTTTGTTAGCGGTGATTTAGTCACTATTACCATCCTGCCTGAGGTTGGGTAGGACGTGCCTGTTAGTGGCCCTGTCAGAAACATCAGCATGTTGTCAGGTGATAAGGGGTCGGTGCCAGGCTTGAGGTGCTTGAAGAGTAGGTACGCACCTAGACCCTTACCACCTATGAAGTGCTTAATGACCTCCCGAGCTACCTCAATAACCTTACTCTTACCTGTGCTTAAATCCACTTCCAGGAGTGAACCGAAGGATTGGGACGACACGGTAATTCACCTCCTAGGAGTTATTGCAGGAGAAAAACTTGAGTGTTTAGTTACTTGCCAGCCTTGATCCTTTCAGCCTCCTTAATTGCCTCTTCCTGCGCCTTAATGTACTCCTCGGGGTCAAACGGCTTGACCCTCTTCTCAGCGTAGAGCTTCCAGTACGCGTACGTCACCGCTAGGTAGCCTATCGTGAACCATAAGTACCTTATGTCACCACCTAACTGCGGTATGAAGCACAGCGCTAGCACCACTATGGCACCTATTAACGAAATTATAGGTACTGCTGGGTAGCCAGGGTACTTCCATATCCTGAGCAGTTGCGGGTACTTCCTCCTAAGCATGAAGCCAGCCAGCGCTATTATTACGTAGTCAATATCCCAGGCTATGGTAGCTACGTACACGAAGGCCCAGTACCACCCGGTTGCTGCCACAAAGTAACAGAAGGCTGCTGCTAGTATTAGTGACCATACGGGAACCCTTGTTTTCGGTGACACATAAGCCAGTACCTTCGGGAAGTAGCCGTCCTTAGTCATACCGTAGAACAGCCTTGACGCACCGTACAGGTTACCCATGAGGACGTCTGTCGCTGACGCTAACCACGCGGCCAGCGCTATGAGCGCCACGCCCGCCGGGCCAGCGATCTCTTTCATACCTATGACGAAGGGTGTCTCCATAGGTGTCGCGGCCTGGCTCACGCCCTTGAAGGCTGAGGCCGGCACGACGCCCGTGAGTACGAGTATGGCTATGGCGTACATCGCTATGATGAATATTGTTGAGGAGATCATGGCCTTAGGCATGTCCCTAATGTCTTTAGCCTCCTCCGCAGCGGTAGCCACCAGTAACGGCCCTACGTAGGCATACATTGCCGCGATTATCGCGCCACCCAGCGCCGCACCCGTGATCGGCGGGTACGTCCCCCAATTAGCTGGGTTAATCTTCACCAGGCCAGCTAGGTTGAAGAACCATATAATGGATATCAGGCCTATGGTCAGCGCCAGCTGGAGGTTACCGCTGAACTGAACGCCAGCCAAGTTAATGATCAGGAATATCGTGACTAAGATCACGCCCCAGATCCTGGGGTCTATTGACGGGACGAAGTAGTGTGTCAGTATACCTAACGCGAAGGCCTCAGCACACGTCGCCCACGCGAAGGCGTAGCCGAACCCCATCAGGAACCCGGCGTAACCTCCTAATGTGCTCTTAGCCCAGAGCTCTAACGATGCGGCCTTAGGCATCGCCACCGAGAACTCAGCACCTATTATCATCCATAGCAGGAAGAAGATACCGCCCACAATAACCGCTATGTCAATCATTGGGCCTGAGGAAGCGAAGCTTGAAAGCGCTATGAATATGCCGCTACCCAGCACAGCGCCTGCTGATATTGCGAACAAATGCCAGAAGCCTAGCTTACGGGCAAGAGAGACCTCACCCGTTTTACACCACCAGTAGTATATATGGGAAATGAATATAATCTTTACTATAAAATTTTTACTTTTTAAGCAGACACAATTTTATATCATCTCAATGACACCATCATAGAAATATTACTTATTAAGTTGTCGTCTCGTTAATATTTTATGTAGTTCTTAAAAACTATACTACACTAGGTATAAGTACATAAAATACGTTAAGCATGTGCTGGGGAACTAGAGATATGGGTACGCTATAATGGGAATCCTATATCATGTAGCGAGCTTCCGGGGGTCTTATTATCGCCTGCAGGGAGCTATGGTTAAAGAGGTTCCTGACTTGTGTTGTTTTGGCTTCTCTTTAAAAAGATGATTTACTTCCATTTACTCTCATCTAGTTCGCCCTCGGTCTTGGCGACTATGCTGGTGCCTACTAGGTCACCGGTCACGTTAACCATGGTTCTGCCCATGTCTAGGATGGCGTCTATGCCCGCGATCATTGAGTAGGCTAGTGCGACGTTCGGGTTTGTTAGGGGTAGGCCGACGCTTTGTAGCACCATGGTGAGCATTATTAAGCCCGCGCTGGGTACTCCGGCAGTGCCTATTGATGCTAGGACGGCTGTGAGTACTATGAGGAGTTGCTGTCCCAGCGTTAGGTGGATTCCTAGGGCGTTAGCTATGAAGAACGTTGCTATGGCTTGGTACATGG
>JALVVU010000175.1 GCA_027023255.1 Desulfurococcales archaeon | reverse complement strand
GCTGCAGTAGCTACTGGAATAGGTGAGGTCATAATAAAGTCCTTTCTCTCTCTGGGCGTTATTAAGAAGATAGAGTCCGGCCTGCCAGCCATGGAAGCGGCTGAGAGAGCGATTGATGAGCTCACGAAGAGCTATGGCAGAGACACGGCAGGCGTGTTAGTAGTGGATAGCGAGGGTAATGCGTGGGCCTCATACAATACTGAGGCGATGCCGTGGGGCTTCCTGCGGTTAGGTGATAGGGCACCCACGATAAGCGGGTTGCCCAGTGAGAATGAAGGTTAAGTGAAGGTGACTACCACCTACACTTAGCTTAGACCTTCTAGCATGAGCTTCCACTTACGTTCGGTTGCGTCAAAGTATGCTAGAGTACTTCTCATTAACGCTTTAAGCAATTGATAGCCACGCTTCCCCAAAGCCCTCTCCAACTCTGGCTCGGAATTAGTATTTATCTCTTCAAGCTTCCTGACGAATTCCTGCCAGTATTCCGGATCCACAGCCACTCTCTGATCCACTAGCTCCAGCACGACGGCACCATCCCTCTTAAGTCGCTCGAAGAACGCGTCCCTATTCTTAATCTTCGACGCTATGTCTGACTCATACATTACCTTCTGCTCCTTAAGTATCTCTATGGCGGAAGTCCTCCTACGTCTCGGAGGCGCCTGCCCGCCCCCCTCAGCCCTAGCCGCCGGCGCCGCAACCTTAGGAGCAGTAACTGCCGGTGCTTGCTCGATCTTCTTACTTACCTCCTCAAGCTTCTCAAGGATCTTCTCCATAGCCTCGTAAACGGTAGCGAACTGTGAGCGCAAGGAGTCAATCTTACCAGTCACGGGATTCAGGAGATCCTCAAGACTCCTCCTAAGCTTAGTTAGGTCTTCAGGCGTGGCGCACTTCACTGTTGGTGCATGCTCCTTAACTCCCACGGCGAAAGCCTCGAGCCCGCCGCCCTTCGTTTTAGGAAGCTCTACTTCCCTTCCCTTTAACGCGGTCTCAATCAAGTACTGCTTTATTGCCTCCTCCGGGGGTAAGTTCGGGTAGGCCTTCATGATCTTCTCGAGAACCTCGTAGGGCACGTTGACAGTTAACCTAGGCAATACTTAGCTCCCTCCCTCAAATAATCATAATGATTTAAAGAGTATTAAGTAGATAGTGCACCCAGTGTTAGAGACCCTGGAACCTCTCCCAAGCCTCAATTATGTCGGCACCCTCAATCACTACCCCGCCCACACGCTCGGCAAGCCGGGAGACCCTACTTACGTTGGCAGCACCGCCCTCGTCAAGCATCTCTACTATTACGACACTCGGTCTAAGACCACCCATCTCAGTCAGAGCTAGGGAAAGTTCGGTGTGTCCCTTCCTAATACTTAGCCCACGTCCTAAGAGCACGGGGACATGACCAGGCGCTACGAATTCGTTGAGGAACTTACTCTTAGCCTCCTCCGCACGTCCCTGAAGGACTGCCTCAACGAGGGTGTCTAACTCCTTAATGGTTTTTGCCCTGTCCGCGTCCCTTATACCGGTAACTACGTCTTTATGGTTGACCCATAAGCTGAAGTTCGGTGGGTCACCATAACCTAATCGCCTAGAAGCAAGCTCGCCGTACCCTACCTCCCTCAGTATTTCGTCCATGTACCTGAGGCCCAAGGCACGCCCAACGCTTAAGGGCATAGCGTAACATATGAGACCTCCTCCCTCCCTGCGCATGAGCGCTACCTTACTAGGGGTTATGAGTGGGGCATAGAACACCATGTCAACCTCATCTTCCCTAGAGCTAGAGTCATGTATGAAGACTGGTAGGCCCTCACCCAAGGCCTTACATGCCTTACTCAGGCTACTGCTAAGCAAGCTAGACACCTAACTAACTACGGGGAAATTAACATTAAAAAGTTAAATGATGTTAAACACTAAGGAACCTCTTAAGCAGGAATGAGGCAAAAATCAACACGCAACCGACAGCAATGAGTAGTAACCCGTTTTCTTCGCCACTACTTACTAATGTAAAGCCCGGGGTCCTCACGGGGGTGTGTATGGTTTGTACTTCTGAGCTTGTTGAAGTGCTGAGCAACGTTGTAGATTGAGAAGTGGTGTGGGTTGAGGAACTAATGACCTTAATGGACACTATCGTTTCGGAGATCGCTGCGTTAGTGTACTTTCCTCTAGTAATGTATTCAACCGTATTGAATCCCTCCAAGCTAAGCGTTGACAGCTTGAGCTTGAATGGTTTCCCACGCGGTATTAAGACTCTATATCCAGTCCCGAATGTCAAGAACGACCCATTAGCCGTTACCAAGTAGTAGTGGGACGCTAATGGTAGGAGAGTGGCGTTCATGTAAGGGAACGTAACCGCAAGCAGGATAGTGCCCTTAAGAATCACGGTGGTCTCTCCGTCACTAGAATGGGTTATCAGCCCTACATCTTCAAACTCCTTGTTAGGTACAAGCCTGTAAGCATGGAAGGCTTTGCTAGTAAGTGAAAACAGTACGGTTTCTCCATCCCTCATAGCCAGTACGGCAGGCTTGCCATCCTGAAGAGTAACTATGGCCTTCACAGCGAATCCTTCTAGCCCGCCTATGCTGGGGCTCAGAGCAGTGAGGCGTGCGTCACTACCGGAAATTAATGCGATCGCAGGGTAGTACTTCCCGCTAAACCCCACTCCAGCAGCAACTATGACCCTATCACCGTAAATAATTGCGTCCCTAAAGTACGTTGGGACGTTGAAGACGTACGTGAGTGTCGATGTGCTTCCTCCGCCCAGGTTAACGCGTGCTACTATGCCAGCATACGTATTATTCGACGCAACATACCCAACCCCAACAATATCATGCTTTCCCTCAATAACCCCCGAGAACAATGCTCCGGTGCCGGTCAGCACGTAGTAGAGAACAGCATGGAGGACATGGCCTTGACCAGTAGTTAGCACCAGTAGTGCAGGGTGCTCCTTAAACGTACCGAAAGCTACTGCGACCGACTCGTTAACTAGTGAGGCCGAGAATGCTGTGAAGTCCTTCACGTGGGCTTCGCAGATGGTGCTGTTCTGTAGGAGTATTAAGATATTGCCGTCACCTACCCCAACACCAACTAACATTTTGGGCATAGTTGCTGACGCTGAGCGTGTTAAAGAGAAATAGGTGCAAGTCATGAGGGCTACTAGGGATAGCACAACACAAACAAGGGCATGACGCCATAGTGATGACTTATTGACTCGAGCCAAGGCACCCATTACCTTCTGGACGAGCCTTCCCGAATAACCTCGAAGTTCTTCGGCTTCCCGTAACGCTTAATGATGTCGGCAAGCCTATCGCAGGACCGGCTATACAGCCTATACCTAATCGTTGTCTTCCCTCTCTGAATAACGAACTCTACGAACCTCCTTGAGGGATTATACACTACTCTGTACGTGTCACCGCCCTTGTTTTCCTCTAAAGGAAACTTTATAGTTAAGCCCATGCCCAGCACACCCTTGTTGTAGACCTCGTAATTAGTGACTACCTGCACCACATCTTTCACCATTCTCCTAGACCACAGGTTCAGCAAAGTAATCAGTAAGTACGGGATCTCATAACCAAGCAGGAAGATAATCAACCTGATGAACATGTTTGAGGTTGTGGCGGCAACGTTCCTAGCATAATTAAAGTACACTGGATACCACACAAACACCACGACCATGCTAAGCAGGCTTAACCCGGCGGACTTCATCATTGGCTTTAACTCAGCAACTAACTTTGTGTCTCGGGCCTGTAGCTCCCTGATTTCGCTGGGGTCACTTTTGTAGAGCCTCCTACCCTCTTTGATCTCCTTAGCTTCCTTACTAGTAATGTGCTTCAATTGTGACTTCATCATAATGACTGTGAATATCACCATACCTATGATGAATATTATGAAGGTGTAGCTCAGGTACTGAGGGTAGAACACGTTGAGTATCGTCAGTAGCGCTATCATGCCCTGACCGTACGTTATCGAAAATGCCCATTGCTTCTTACTCATCTGATATGCCAATAGCTTCCCCTTGCCTACTAGTTAATCTTCCCTTATGTATTTACCGCAGGTAATACCCTGATTTAAAAGGTAGGGGAACCCAGTAAGTAGGTCTGGTCTTTTATGCTCTTACCAAGCCAGATAATCGCTGGTGACGGTACGTGAGGAAAATTACTCCCGAGCCTCTGAAAGTACTTCAAGTCATCGCTAAGTACGGAGAGGTAAAGGGCAGGCTCACGCTCCACAAGTTAATTCACGCACTACAGAACTCAAGAACCATTGACTTAGGGTACAGATTCATAAACTACTCCTTCGGGCCATACTCAAAGGAGCTCGAAGAAGATTTGAAGCTACTAACATCGCTAGGACTAATAGTCGAGGAGAAGAAGGGTGACACCACAGTAATTAAGGTGACGAAAAAAGGGATGGAGGTAGTTAAGAGCTTCTCCGGAACAAAGCTAAGCCCTCATAGGGTTAGGGCCTAATGACACAGGACAGAGTAAGGGTTGTGAAAACAAGTGACGTAGTGCGCGTAGTTGCCTTCATACCCCCAGGTCATAGACATACGAGGGTTCTTGTGGAGTTAGAGTCGGGAGAGAAGCTAATTTTCCAGCAAGCAACAATAGACGGCATTATAAGGGCGTACGTTTCCGTAGCCCTACACCCGAGCAGAAAGGTATGTGAGCTTACGTTAAAACATCTTAGCACGAAGGAACGTAAGGAGGGATTCGCTAAGTGGCAATTAGTTGAGAGCGACCGTAGCGAGAATGAAGTTATGGAGGAGGTAATGAAGATTTATAGTGAGTAAGGTACCTAGTGATGAGACCCGCGCGCCTGACCCGCGTACGGGTATGAGGTATGAAACCACCGGCTGATTTTCGCTTACCACGTCAAGTACTAATAAATATCCCGACGAACTAAATTCATGGTAATAACAGTGGGGAGGATCCATAGGATTATCAGGGAGGCAGGCGGTAGATTAGTGGTTGCTGTTGATGCCCCCACGATAGACCTTCAGCAACTCGCTTCATTCCTGGACAATGTGCCCGAAGGCGTCGTGGGTATTAAGGTGGGGTTACCCTACCTCATACATTACGGGATTAGGCAATTACGTAATCTCATTAATGACTACCCGAAACTCTACTTCATCGCCGACCTAAAGCTCTCAGACATAGGGGACATAATGGCGCTATCTGCTAAGGAAGCACTAAACACGGGTTTCAACGGCATCGTCGCCCACGCCTTCACCGGGTTAACGGGTGCCTTAGACAAGTTGGAGAAGGTCGTGCATGACGCAGGAGCCGACCTCATCCTGCAGGTAACGATGAGCCATGCTGGCGCAACCCACACTTTCGACCGCGTTTATGGGGCGGTAAAGGAGATAATTAACGGCGTTAATGCCGACGCCTTAATAATCCCTGCAAATAAGACGCAAATCATAACAGACGTACGTAAGGCGTTCGGCAGAAAACACGTCATACTATCACCAGGAATAATGATCAGGGGCGTGAGCCCAGGGGAAGCAATATGTGCTGGTGCTGACGCGGAAATCGTGGGTAGGGCGGTCTTCGATACCCGAGACCCAATAGCGGCGGCTAGGGACATACTGAAGATGCAGGAGGAGTATTTGAGAAAGCACAAGGAAATATGTACCTAAGGTAGATTCCTTGAGAAAATCCATTAAGATAAAATGCGTGGCTCCTCTAGCAAGGAGTTCCGAATTGAAGTTACGGTAGGCAATTTACTCAAAGGATTAAGAAGTGGTGTGAGTGACCCCGCCGGCTCCCTGCTTCATCCCAACTCCATGCGGAGGTGTCTGCAGGTTCCACCAGTAATTTACGTCCCTACATAGGCTTATTAAAGTTACTTGCTAAATCATCTCGCTTATTGCGGACAAGTAACTTATTACCCCTCAACACCCCTTACTACTAAGGTAATGACGTAATGACCACACGCGTAAAGGTACTCGAGGAGTTCTCCGCTAGGGGGAAGCCACTACTCGTGGGCCTCCCGGGCATGGG
>JALVVU010000174.1 GCA_027023255.1 Desulfurococcales archaeon | reverse complement strand
TAACTAAGCACCTGACGGGTTTCGATGCTGGTGACCCCTCACTGACAGCTGTTATAGCGTCCTTAACAACGCTCGCTAAGTCCTCAGGACTAACCCCTGCTGTCTCACGATCCCACAGGTTGTTTAGAGGGGTTAACCCGACCTCGTCGTTGAACCCACGCCAGTCCGGGTCCTCGTTTGCTGCCCTCGCTATACTCACCGCTGCCTCAACAGCTTTTCTGATACCCGCCTCACTCAGGTCCTGCGTCCCTACGACGGCTACGCGCTTACCCACAGCTACCCTAACACCTATCGCGTCTAGCTCCAGCACCTTCGGCTGAACGATCTTGTCCGTGGCCTTAATCATTGCTTCCCTGCTCCAAACCCCGTATACTTCAGCCTCCGTCGCCCCCAATCCCTCGGCTAGCTTAAGGATTTTCCCTACGTCATGCAAGTACGTGTTCATCACGTACTTCACCTCCCCCCAACCGTTACTTCCTTAATCCGGACGTGCGGACCTCCGAAACCTACCTTCACGATCTGTCCCTCCTTGCCGCAACCTCCGAAGACCGACGTTCTGATCTTAACGTCCTTGCCCACGGCCTCAACGCCTTTGAGGGTTTCGAGAACCATTCCTGAGACCACAACACCCCTAACCATCTCGGCAAGCTCACCTTTCCTGATGATCCTGGAGGGCCCTACGGAGAATGTGAAGGTGCCCGCAGCAGGGTCTACTTGACCGCCTCCAGCCCCCCTACCGGTTAAGTATAGCCCGAACTCGATGTCCTCAATCATTTCCTCTAAACTCCAGTCACCCCCGACCATGTAGAGGTTTGTTTGCCTCACTATGGGGGCTGAAGCGAAGTCCTGCGCCCTCCCATTACCCGTTACCGGCATCCCTAAAGCGTTCGCGGTAGCCCTACTTGTTAGGTAGGACTTCAGCACACCTCCCTCAACGACGACCGTCCTGCCCTTCCTACTGCCTTCATCGTCATACGGAATGAAGTACCCGCCATTAACTACGCCCTCATCAACTATCGTTACCTGTGGCGCGGCCACCTGCGTGCCTAGCTTGCCCGCCAGAACTGACGCGCCCGAGTAAACGAGGTCTCCCTCTAGGGCATGACCGAATGCTTCGTGAAGTATTAACCCTATTAGCCGAGGGTCAGCGATTACCCTGAACTTCCCTGCTGGAGGTGTTGAGGCGCTTACGGCTTCGGCTGCCGTCGCGCTTACTTCCCTGCTGAAGCTCACCCAGTCCCTTGATTTAATATACTCCCAGCCAGCTACGGCTCCCTCTAAGTCATGCATCCTCTCCATGACCCCGGCCTCTAGGGCGACGCTAAGCTGCATTAATCCCGTCATCGTAGCCTTGACGGTCACGTCGGTACCGTCGCTCGTCACGACCCTCCTGAAGTCCTCGAAGGCACCTAGGTTCGTCACTGCGGACTTGATTTTAGGTACCTGAAGCGCCGCCTTATTTACCTCGAGGACTAGCGTGACCTTCTCCTCCTCAGGCACCGTGAATGGGTCGACCTTAACGCTTGCTTCCACCCTATCCTTGAGGTTGGGTCTCTCAGCCGGCTTAACCTCCTCCTCAGAGGCCCTAGCCGCTGAGAACGCGTCCTCCACAGCCTTCAAGACAGCTTCCCTGCTTAACTTATTGGTTGCTGAGAACCCGTACCTGCCGGAGTAAAGTACCCTAACACCTATTCCGGCCCTTAACGTCCTCGAGAACTCCTTGAGGATCCCATTGTCTGCCCTGACTGACTCAGCAACTATCGCTTGAGCACGCACCTCAGCCAAGCTCGCGCCCATCGACTCAGCACTCTTGAGGGCTAAGCCAATTAACTCGTTGAGGGTGTTCATTGTCTCAGGGTCTATTCCCGTCTAACATCACCTCCCATTGGTGAAGCACATTATGTCTCAAACCGACATATCTATGCGCGTTCTGGTTTTTAAGGGTGGTTTTACTTCAGGGGTGCCACACAATATTATGTATTTCAACGCACTTAACAAGGTACACAAAGTATGCGGCACCACCCAAGAGGAGGAAAACAGAGTTAACGTGCCTGTCAGAGGAATGAAAGAGCTTGAGGGAAAACCTACGCCTGACAAGCGGGTGTAGAGGTGCGAAGGACCTGTACGTAAGGAGGTCACCTAGGATATGCGTCAGGACACCGACACAGACAGAGTAGAAACCCAGTTCGAAGCTAAGCCCCAGCACGCTCGTCACGATCCCTGCCGCGGACCCTGCTAGGAGCGCGAACAGCACGTTGTGCGTGTACTTACGGTGAGGTAACTCTAACTTGAGGTCAATGTCAGGCAGTGTCGAGAGGATCGTCGAGATTATTATGATAGCGTTAACTAACCATCCACTCAAGCCCAACGCCATAGCGGTTAAGGACGTCACTAGAAGGTTAAGGCCAGCATGCCCCTTTCCGTCCGTCCCTAACCACCCTAACCCCGCCTAAACTCCTCTGGCACGAAGCTTATCTTGCCTTTCAAGAACGCGTTGACCGCGTCCCTAACTAATCCACTCACGCCGGAAATTATGTCAAAGCCTAGAACAGCCAAGTACGCCCTGCTCTCGCCACTCAATTCATTGCAGATAACCACGTTCGCCCCCAACCTCCTGGCTAGGGAAGGCACGTGATCCCCAGCCTTAACAAGCACAGACTGAACCTCCGTGACCTCACCGTCCCTGACCTTAACCACGGTTAAGTACTTCGCTCCCTCGAGGGTTGGAGCTATGCGTGAATCCAGACCCTCACCAGTCCCAGTAGGTAGTGCAATCACCCACAAAGCACATCACTCACTAGGATTAAGGTTAAACATAGGATATTAAACCGTGCTCTATGAACCGAAGAATAACATGCTTGAATGAGGGAGTGAATAATTAGCGAGGAGGGGCACGCACCCAATGAAAATGAGGGTGTGCATGCTCGGAGGGCTCACCACGGGTGCGTGCCCCACGCTCTTTGGGCGGGTTCCCCGAGGGGCTTCAGTTAAAAACTCCCCCTCATCGTGAACAACTTAGTGCATTAGTTAGTGGATCTTCACCTCACACTTTGCACTTCAGTTGACCTAACTCATGCTCCACTAGTTTGATTAGGTTCTGCACCTTCTCTGCTAATGGTTTGGCGACCTTATCCGGTAGTTTATTCAGGGTTTTCAGGATGTTGTGGAGTGCTGCGTCAGTGCCCTTAAGTATTCTGGCGTATGCCTCACAGCTTAGCTTTCCTTTCTCGTACGCTGTCTTTGCCATCCTCACTCTCTTCTCGAGTACCTTGATTAGCACCATCATGTTTCTTGGCACTATTGGTAGGTGCATGTGGCGTATTGGGTGCTTCCTTAGCCATGTCCTCATGTTCTTGCCGATGTGCTCCAGCATAATCTTGACATGCAGCAGTATTCCGTGCGCCCACCTAGCGGTCCTGAGTAGCTCCGTTATCGCTGGCTTCACGTTGGTCAGCGTGGTGTTCAGCACCGTTACGGCCGTGCCCACGTCGCCTGCCTTCAGCGCCGCCACCGCCTGTGTCGATGACGCGTTGATCTCTAAGAGTATCTCCTTGCTTAGCTCCAGCACCTTAGTCATGTTGCTCACTACTGGCGAGGCATTCACGGGTATTTTGATGTGTGATGTCATTATCTTGATTCTTATCAGCAGGTAGTTCGCGTAGTTATGTAGCCTTGTTAGGGCGACTATTGCTTCCCTTGTCTGGTTATTCCCTATTAGGGTTAGTGTCCTGTTAATCCCTACTGCAAGCTTCACTACGCCCATTACCACGTTCCTTAACGCCATATCAGCTACCACAGCTACGTGCCATGCGCGTCCTGTCTCGCGCTTAAGCATCATGCAGGCAGCGCCTAGCTCGTGCCTTGCCCTAATCACTAAGACCATTGCCTGCTTAACATTGGTTCCGTTAGCCAGTAGCTCCTTAGCTTGATTCAGGAGTTCTAGAGCCTTGCCTACCCTCTCCTGAACGGGCTCAGGTACGTTCCCTACCCTATCCTCTATCCACTTAATTACGTTCTCGAGCCTCTTGATCGCTGACTCAGTGACGTTTACCTCGGCACTCACCCTCTTCGCTAGTATCTCCTCCTTAACCTCTGTTGGTAGGTGCCTGACCACGTACACGTATACCGGCAGTATTAGCCTGCCTGCCCTGATCGCTAACCACATGGCTTTCTTGGGTTCCTCCTGCGCTATTGATGAGGCATTCGCTAGGAGTTCCCTCGCTACACTTAACTTCTTACTTAGGTTTTCAGGAATTGTTACGTTGTATTGTCTTGCCAGTGTTAGGGTTCTGTTTATAAGGCATTCAACCCTGTTTATGAGGACTTCGACTGCCTTCACGCGCTTGGTCACGTTCCCGTTTTCCGGCCCCACGTTCGCAGGGGTTGCTGGTGAGGCCGCGGTCGTCACTGGCGCCAGCACCGCGAGCATTGAAGCCACGATCAGTACTATCAGTGATGCGGAGATCGCCTTCAGGGCTCTCCCGCTGATTCCTGCCACCGACCCCACCTCCGGAAATCACCTCGGCAGCATCCCTATTTAGGTACGTGTGTAAACAAGGCGGAACACTCACGCGGGATTCCGTTTCACCTTGTTTCACCTCGGAGGCTCACGCACGGTAAAGCGTATTTTTTCCTGGCTATAGATTAGGGGCGGTGAGTGTTCACGTGTTAGTTACGCGCTATGATGTCGTCGAAAGGCTTGAAGGGGTTGAGGCGGACGCGTTGGCTGTCCTCGTGTTCAAGGGTGAGGACGTCAAGGAGGTTTTCGGGGGCCTTGACGCGGTGGTGGGTAACGCGTTGTCCTCCCTAGGTGAGCTGGGGTCGTTCACATTCGATGAGGGTAAGGTTGAGGTGATCTACGCGCCTTCCGCGCCGTTCAAGCGGCTCATAGTTGTGGGTGGTGGTGAGGGTAAGGCAATCACGGAGACCTTAAGGGTTTACGGTGGTGCGGCGGTCACGAAGGCTAGGGAGTTGGGGGTTAAGAGACTCGCTATTCACTTTAGGTGTCCGGACAGTGTCGGCACGCCGCACAAGTGCCTGGAGGCGGTTGCTGAAGGGGCATCCCTCGCTAACTACTCATGGAGCCGTAAGTCATCAAGCAGTGATGCTAAGCGCGTGGAGGAGGCATTCCTCGTTGGTTCCGAACCCATTGACGGGTGGGAGGACGTGTTACGCGTGGTTGACGCGGTGGCGGACGCGTGCAGGCTTGGGAGGGACCTAGCTAACGCGCCAGCCTCAGAGATTAATCCAGCGACCTTCGTGGAGCGTGTGAGGGAGGAGTTTAAGGGCCTCCCAGTTAAGATAGAGGTTCTCGAGGAGGACGAGTTAAGGAAGCTTGGGATGAACGGCATCCTAGCCGTCGGTAAGGGCTCTGAGGTGAGGCCAAGGCTCCTAATAATCGAGTATAAGGGTGCCGGGAACGGGAGGCCTTGGTACGTCGTTGTGGGTAAGGGAGTGTGCTTTGATGCTGGCGGCCTCGACATCAAGCCGGCGTCCTCAATGCTTGAGATGAAGTACGACAAGTCCGGCGCCGCGTACGCGGTCGCGGTGGCTTACGGCGCCGCTAAGTTAGGGCTTAAGGTTAACTTAGCAGTACTCGCACCCCTCGTGGAGAACTTACCGTCAGGGAAGTCGTACAAGCCTCTAGACGTGATTAAGATGTATAATGGATTAACGGTAGAGGTAGCGAACACTGATGCTGAGGGAAGGTTAATCCTCGCTGACGCCCTGGCCTATGCGGCCGAGAAGTACAAGCCGGCAACCATGGTTGACCTGGCGACGCTGACGGGAGGTGTTGTTGTGGCGCTAGGCAATCACGCCGCAGGACTCTTCAGTAATGACGAGGGGCTTAAGGAGGAGCTCCTGCGGTTAAGTGAAGATACTGGTGAGAGGTTATGGCCCCTCCCACTGTGGAGGGAGTACTACGAGGACATAAAATCTGACGTGGCTGACGTGAAGAACATCGGGTACCCTAGAGTGGCGAGCTCAATCATAGGGGCTGCCTTCCTAAGCAAGTTCGTTAGGGACGTTAAGTGGGCGCACATAGATATAGCCGGTACTGCGTGGA
>JALVVU010000173.1 GCA_027023255.1 Desulfurococcales archaeon | reverse complement strand
ACTGCAGTGATAGTTGTGTCCGACCACGGACAGTGGAGCGTCGCTAAGTTAGTCTACATAAACAGCATACTCTACAATGCAGGCCTACTTAAGGTGGACTCCTCCGGCCACATACTGTGGAACGAGACGAAAGCCTACTACTTCGGCTACAACCAGATATTCGTCAACCTAAAGGGGCGTGAGGAGGGAGGTATCGTAGACCCCAGCCAGTACGACCAAGTAGTTAATGAGGTCAAGGCCGCGTTAGAGAAAGTAGTCGACCCTGACACGGGTCAGCCGGTATTCTCGCTAGTAATGAGTAGGGACGAGGCATGCGTCTTCGGCCTCTGCGGCGAACGCGCAGGCGACGTAGTCTTCAGCCTAAGGCCAGGATACGCCGCATGGGGAGGCATAAAGGTAGTTAACGGCACGGGCGTGGTATTTGAGAATGCCGTGCCTTTCAAGACGGTCGTCGGATGGCACGGTGACCTACCATACTATAAGGACCTACTAGCAATATTCCTTGCGGTAGGGCCGCACATAAAGCATGAGGAGCTAGGTTACATAAGATCCATTAGCGTGGCCCCAACAATAGCTATGTTACTCGGCATCAACCCGCCGGCCAACGCGACAGGATTCCCGCTACCGATAACAGAGCCTGTAACGTGGGTCAAGACCGTGACTGAGACATCAACCGTAACTACGACAGCAACCAAGACCGTAACGACAACAGCGGTTAAGACAACCACCGTAACGTCTACGAAGCCTGTCACAGTAACCAAGAAGATAACCTCGACCGTAACGATAACGTCAACGTTCACGTCTACGAAGACGTCCACGGCGACAGTCACGGCAACGAAGACGACTGCAACAACGACTACCGCGACCGTAACGGTAACGACAACTAAGACCGTCGAGGTCACCAACTGGGGAGCAACAGCTGGTGCCGCAATAATACTTTTAATAATAGGTTTAGCGATAGGGTACCTCGCAAGCAAGAGGAAGTGATTTTTCCCTTAACCCACCTTCTTTCGCCTTACCTACAAGGCCTAGCTAATCAGCCACAGTGTAACTCATTTTAAACACCTCCCGCAAAACGAGAATGTGCGGTAGCCCTATCTTTTAGGGAGGAGGTACGGTTCCTTGAGAGTACGTAGGGACAAGCAAGCGGAGGAGGCGGTCAAGCTAGTAGTTAATGAGCTAGGCCTAACCCACATCAATCCAGACGCCATCAAGGTCGTGCGTTCCAACTCGAAGTCACGGGCTTACGCCAGGATATGGGGCGTATGCAAAGTGCTTCAAGCGGGGTTGGAAGTAGGGCCTACATACGTAATAGAGCTTGTGGAGAGGAACTTCAACCACCTAACCTGCGAGGAGAAAGTTGAGACTATAGTTCATGAACTCGCTCACGTGCCTAGAACGTTCTCGGGAGCGGTGAGACCGCATAATACTTACTTCAGACGTGATTTGAAGGCCCTTAAGAGAGTCCTAAGGAGAAAGTTAAGCAAGTTACTTAACGACGGAATCTGTGACCTCCTTCATTAAAGGTGCGTCACGAGTTATTAACGTAGTAAGCGTTATGGTTGGCTAGGAGGTGGGTTACTTGAAGGTAGTGAAGTATGACGAGAAGAGAGGGGCGGTTAGGCTTAGGGTGGAGGACGTTGACGACCTATGG
The DNA here is from genome assembly GCA_027023255.1 of Desulfurococcales archaeon. Taxonomy (GTDB): domain Archaea; phylum Thermoproteota; class Thermoprotei_A; order Sulfolobales; family NBVN01; genus WAOL01. Next base: position 4,471 of record JALVVU010000173.1, on the reverse strand, counting down.
GTAATTAAGAACGTCATTCAGGAGGGCGACGTGGTTATCGCTAGGACGCTAAGGGACATCAAGATAGATGGTGAGGGCAAGAGGAGGAAACCCATGGTGCTCGCCGTCAAGGTCAAGAACGTTTACTTCCAGCCGTTCGCCTCGAGGCTGAGGGTGCATGGTGTGATCGTGGACGCGCCCGAAGGCTACGGGCTCAGGGGATCACACCACACACTCAACATAGATGTTGGGACGGAGTTCGAGATAATTAAGGAGAGATGGCATGAGTCCCAGCTCAGGAGGCTCAAGAAAGCCGTCAGCAGGTGGGTTAAGGCGCTACTAGTTGCCGCTGACTTCGACGAAGTGTCTATGGCGGTGATGTACAGGCAGGGCCTGAAGTACGTCCTAGACGCTAGCTTACCGGGCATTAATGAGTTCGAGCCAGACTCGATAGAGAGGGTGGCTGAGCGCGTGGCGAAGCTGGTTGCTGACGCCGCGGGCAGGGAGGGTGTTGAGGTCATAGTGATCGGGTCGCCCGCCGTGCTCAGGGAGGAGATCGCTAGGAAACTCAAGGAACTCCTCGGGAAGGGAGGGGTTAGGATACACGTTGACTCCGTATCGCAGGGCGGTAGGGCAGGTGTCGAGGAGTTAGTTAGGAGGGACTCAGTAAAGAACTTACTTGCTGAGGCAGCCGCCGTTGACGCTGAGGAGACTATGAATGAATTCATGAGGCTCCTCTCAATGAAGCCGGGACTCGTCGCGGCTGGCTTGGAGGAGGTTAAGTTAGCCGTTAAAGCTAACGCAGTTAAGAAGATGTTAGTGCTTGAGGAGCTACTCACTAGTGAGCTAGGTGAGGAGGTCGAGGAGCTAATCACCGAAGCAGAGAAGAGGGGAGCTGTAGTGAGGATAGTTCCCTCAAACTCGCCGACAGCACCTAAACTCAAGGCCCTCAACGGCGTCATAGCCTTACTGAGGTACTGGCTCGACCTAAGCATGCTTAAGGGAGGGGAGGATTCAGAGTAATACTGCCAGGTACGTCGGAGGACTACCTGAATCATTAGGTAGGAACCGTATTACTTGCTGATCGCCTCCGACTTCGTTTCTTAGGAGGCCCTAACTTATTACCTTAGTCAGAATCCTAACGTAGTGGGGCAGAGGTTGCTGATAGCTCACCTAGCAGACACGCACCTCGGGCTAAGGCAGTACGGCCTAACCTGGCGTGAGGAAGACATATACGAGAGGTTCAGGGAGGCCGTCGAGGTAGCTGTTAGGGAAGGGGTTGACGCGATACTTATTTCAGGCGACATGTTCGATAGGGCTAGGCCACCCATAAGGGCCATAAGGGTGGCCCTAGACACGCTTGAGTTACCTTACTCCAAAGGAATACCTGTTTACGTAATTCTCGGGGAACACGACATACCTAAGGTTAGGGACGAGCCCCCTCAAGTGTTGCTAAGGTACGCCAAGCTTATGGGGACCCATAAGACACCCGACGTTGATTTCCTGAGGATTGACGGTAGGGAGTACGTGATTGCGGGCGTATCCCATTTTCCGTCCAGGAAGAAGTACTTGGATAAGCTCAGGGAGAGGATAGTTGCGGCAGCCTCGAAAGTAGGGGGCAGGAAATCGATCCTAATGCTCCACCAAAACATAAGGAACGTCTTCGGGTTCGAGGAAGGCATAGATTTAGCGGACATACCTAAGGCATTCACGTACGTAGCAATGGGCCACATACACATGAGGAAAGTGCTCAAAACACCTGAGGGCACAACCGTCGCTTACCCCGGTAGCATCGAGATCCTCAGGTCCGACGAGGTGAGGGTTTGGGAGGAGGAAGGTAAGGGCTTCTACCTCGTAGACTTAAGCGGTGATGAGCCCACCGTAAGTAAGGTTGACTTAGACGTAACGCCGCAGGCAGTGGTTGAGGCCGACCACCCGAGCCACGTGCCTCCCGTGGAGGACGCTTTAAGGAAGTTACTGAGGATGCTTAAGCCCGGCAGGAAAGGGATACTCCACGTACGCATACGGATGAGGGCGGACGTTCAAGCTGACCCAGCATCCCAGGTTCGGGAATTAATCAGGAGGCGTGCGGGAGACAAGGTTTACGTTAGGGTGTCTGTGGAGAGGGTTGCGCCAGACCTCCTGCGAGCGGGTCGCCAAGCATTAAGTGTTGGTGAGATGATTGACGAGGTAAGCATAGTTGCCTCCGTGATCTCAGCCCCCGGCAACCCGGGACCCACCGCGGTTAAGGTTGCCCGAAGCATAGTTAAGCTCAAGAATGTCCTCGCGGGCATCGAAACAGGTGACGTGGAGTCAGCGGTTGAGGCGATACTGTCGGAGCGTGACTTCTGGAGGCCTAAGGTGAAGACCGCGGACGAGATACCGCTCTCATCAACCGTCCTCAGGAAGACGAGGCCTAGGGGAGGACTGGACGCGTTCCTGAGGTGAGGGAGTAATGCCCGCAGCACCCATAACCCTGAAGAAGGTCGAGCTCCTCAACTTTCTCTCCCATAAACACACGGTCGTTAACTTCGACAGGGGAGTGACAGTCATTGTCGGCGAGAACGGCGCCGGCAAGACAAGCATCCTCGAAGCAATATTCTTCGCGTTAACGGGTACCGGGTGGAGAGGCAGGCGCGGCGAGCGCGCATACCTCATAAATGCCATGGCGACCGAAGCCACGGTCAGGGTCTGGCTGAACGTTGCTGGGGAGGAGCTATTCGTGGAGCGAGTTATTTCGAGGCGAGGTAGGTCATCAGCCACGCTTAGATTCGGTAAGGAGAGGGTCTTCGGAGACCAGAACGTAACGGCGAGGGTAAGGGAGATCATGGGGCTGAGCCCCGAGGCCCTAGGCTCCGTAGCGATAGTCGGGCAGGGAAGTATAACTAACCTCTTCGGAAACCTACGCGGTGCTCAAAGAAAGGAATTAATCGACAAGTTACTGGAGCTAGACGCCTACAGGACAGCGTGGGAGGAACTGGGCGAGTACGCCGTCGTGGCGGGCGGGAGGGCGTTAGCACAGGTAGACGTCATGCCTAAAGACACCAGCATCCGAAGAGCCAAGGAGAAGATGGGAAGGGAGTTAGCGAGGCTTAAGGAAGCCGAGGAGGAGTTAAGGAAGGTTAAGGAAGAACTGAAAGTCATTGAGGAAGCGGTTAAGGAACTACGGGCTAAGCTATCTGAGGCGGTCTCAAGGAAGGAGGAAGTTGAGAAAAGGATTAAGGAGCTCGAGGCAGGCGAGCAGGAATACCTGAGGGTAGAGTCCGTTGCGGAAAGGCTGGAGGTAGAGCTGCGCACAGCGCGCGAGAGGGTGAAGGCCTTAGAGGACGAGGTGAGGGAGCTAGAAGCCCTCCTGACGCATGTGGAGAGGGAATCCAGGAAAGGCGAGTACCTTGAGACTGCCCGCAGGTTAAGGGAGGTTCTGAAGGAGTCAAGCAACGTGGAGGAGAACCTAGCGACCCTCAAGGAGGAGTTAAGGAGGGTTAAGGACGCGTTAGCAGAGCTGAATAGCATAAAGTCGAAGTACCCTGAGGGGATCGAGGAAACCTTAGCGAGGCTGACCGAGGTAAGGTCCGAGCTCGACGAGATGCGCAGGAAGCTTAGGGAAAGGAGCGAGGAGGTCGGCAGGATAAGGGGGACCCTAGAAAGCATTAGTGACCAAGCACTCAAGCTCGAGGGAGAAGTGCGGAGAACCCTAATCAGCATCGCAAACACTGTGGGTATACGTCCGGGACCGGACCTGAGCCTCGAACTAGTTGAGAACGCCGTGAGGGACCTAGAGAACAGGCTCGAATCAGACAGGGCGGAGCTAAGGGCGAAGCTAGACGAGCTTAGGAGGAAGGAGGGTGAGTTAGAGGCTCTAGCCACCTCAGCCCGCGAGAAGCTCGAGCTAATGAGGTCCGGGGAGGCAGGTAAGGCTGGTAAGTGCCCGCTCTGCGGCTCGCCACTGGACGAGGGTAGGGTTCAGGAACTAATGGAGAAGCTAGCGCTTGAGATACGGGCGGCCCTAAGCGAGCGTTCCGAAGTCACCCGCAGGATTAAGGAGGTGGAGAACTCCCTCAACCGAGTGGAAGCCAGGTTAGAGGTACTTAAGGAGGTCAAGGCAGGGTTAGGTGAGGTGTCAAAGAAGGTTGAGAAGCTAAGCAAGCTAAGGGCTAATGAGGAGAGGCTCAAGAACATGCTCGACGAGCTTGAGGACGAGATCAAGGAGCTTGAAAGGCATATTAAGGACCTCGAGGCTGAAGAGAAGCGCCTAGCCCCAGCAGAGAAGGACGCCGGCAGGTTCGAGAAGTTAGAGTCAATAATCGCCTCTTCCTCCCCAGAAGCGCTTGAGGCTAGGGTCGCCGAGCTTGAGGATAGGTTAAGGGCGCTGCACACGGAGAGAAGGGAGCTTAAGGAAGTCCTTTCGAAGGTCTTTGACCTGAGTAAGGGCGTGGACGAGGTAATCAGGGAGGCTGAGGAAGCAGCCAGGATGGCGGAAAAGGCGGTAGTG
>JALVVU010000172.1 GCA_027023255.1 Desulfurococcales archaeon | reverse complement strand
AGCCTCCCGTAGTCATCGAACTTGTCCACGTCGAAGTACACGCTACCGGATGGGGCTACGTAAGCGTAGCCCGCGTTTATGAGGGCTTGAATGAACTCTATTATTTCGCGTATGTGGTCGGAAACGCGTGGGTGTATGTGGACGTGTATGTTCAGCTTCTCCAGCCCCTCTAAGTAGTCCTTGGTGTACCTGTCAGCTATCTCCCTCCATGAGACACCCTCCTCGTTAGCCCTCTTGATGATCTTATCGTCTATGTCCGTGATGTTCTGCACGTGTATGACGTCATACCGTCTCAGCCTTAAGTACCGCTTGATGACGTCGAACGCTACGTATGTCCTAGCATGCCCTAAGTGGCTATAGTCGTAGACTGTTGGACCACACACGTACATCTTAACTAGCCCGGGCTCGAAGGGCTCGAAAACCTCTACCTCCCTGCTCAACGTGTTATACACACGCAACACAATAGGCAACACCGACACACCATAGTGAGGAACCCCTAAATACCTTAACCATGCCATTTTGGAGGGAGAAGGCACGGGAATTAAGGTGTGCGAGGCACTTGGTGTTGAAGTATGGTTACCTAAGCGCCACTACCTGAGCTTCACTAACAGCCCATACTACGCTCACCACCACCTAGCAGCCATCGACATATACCCGCCTAGGGGAGAGCACGAGGTCTTATCCCCTATTGAGGGAAAGTTACTGTTGCATAAGGTGGTCGGTGGCGAACACATACTCGGGTTCAGAAGCGGTGACGCTTACGTCAGGATCCTACACGTTAGGCCCTACCTAAACGTGGGCGAGACGGTCTCAGTAGGGGATTCATTGGGTGAGGTCACGTGGAGCCCCACGTTCTTCAAGTGGACGGATCCCCACCTACACCTCGAAGTCAGATCGAGGAATAACTTCGTGGGGGCTAGGGGGTGCGTTAGGTTAAGCATTCATAACGACCTAGTGAGTTTCCTAAGGAATAATGTGGACCTAGGTTCGGGCCCGCAGAAATATATCGTCGACTTAATCATGAGGGACAGGTACGTGATCCTTAAGCCCCACTCAGGTAGTGCATTACCAGCGCTAACCGTGAGCACCGATAACGCGTTAGGTGTTATGGAGGGAGGCATCCCCTACTACGGACACGCAGGGGTCATACTGCTACGCAACAGCGCCAACTACCCGGTACATGCGGGTTCAGGCGTAAGGATTAAGGGCGCCGTTATTGGTCAAGCGGATTTCACCTCAGGGCCTTATGCACATCTACCAATACCTAAGGGAAGACTCCACATAATGCTCAACGATAATCGTGTGTACGGCACAGCCTTCTTTATCGGCGCGCCCTTCGTGAAGGTCATTCCGAGTGACTGGCGTGACCTCGCATTGAGCGAGGGCGATACGGTGGAGCTACGCCTTCAGACACCCTAGGAACATGTGTTGCTATATATTATGGAAGCGTAAACACCAAGCCGATCACTGTAAACGATATCAGTTAACCATTTAACTGTTGACAAATACTCGTTAACGGGACGACTCATGGGCAGGACGGTCGTCATAGGTATTAGGGTGCCTAAGGAACTTAAGGAGGAGCTTGAGAGGTTAGGCATAAACTACTCTGACGAGGTAAGGAAGTTCCTTACCGAGCTGGTAAGGGAGAAAAGAGCTGAGAAGCTGATTAAGGAGATCGACGACTTCATGGCGAGAATCAAGCCCATAAAGGAAAACTTCGCGGCAGAGCTGATCAGGGAAGACAGGGATGAAGGTTGATGAGGGTAGTTGTTGATTCAAACGTTCTCGTTAAGTGGTTTATCCCGGAAAAGTACAGTGATTGTGCGAAGAAGATTCGGGACGATCACATTCGAGGATACGTAAATGTTGTGGCACCTGCCTACGCACTCCTAGAGTTCAGCAATACTCTAAGAAAATACGTGAACAGAGGTATACTCACTCCAGCCGAGGCAACCCTAGCCCTGAACTTACTGTTCGAATCTAAAGTCATGTTTGTAGAGATCACGGATGAACGCCTAATCAAGGCTCTAGAGTATGGAATGAGGAACCATGTCACGGTCTACGACGCATACTACTTAATAATTGCGCAAGAACTGAACACAGAGTTCTACACCGCTGACGAAAAGTTACTGAGGAAGTTAACATCGCTTAAGGAACATAGAGCTAGGCATGTATGCGATTACGCTAAACCCCCAGTAAATTAGGTTTAAGTCGCGGTCCGCTGTGGATGTGCTTAGTGATGACGTCACGTTTTCTAGGCGCCTTAGAAGCATGTGTCACAGCGTGTGGGGGCGTAATGTGTAGTACTTCTATTGCTTAATGTTTTAGTTTCAGTGGACGCGTTGTTATATACCTCTTATTAGTAAATTTAAATGGTGTTGCCCTATTGGGGAGTGCTAGGGACGCTGCTGCGGGCGCGACACTCTTCCTGATATTCATGGCGTGCCTCCACATAATAGGTAAGAGTGTGGAGCTACCGTGGAAACTCCCCTTCCTAGCGTACTCAAGCGCGTTATGGGACTACATTAAGGTCGGGATCTACGCGTCAACCATAGCTTACATAGCGTTATGGGTTACCAGGGGTAAGGGGAACCTCGTGGGGCTGGCGTCAGCAGTCATGGCAACGGCCTTCTCCCTCTTCGTCTATGCCTACACGCTAACCTCGATAGTTGGGATACCCGTGTACTGGAAGTACTCGCTAGCCAACATAATCGGGGTAACGCTAACGAACGGGAAGATATTAACGTTAGTCGGCGAAGGCGTGACATTCGCGTTAACATGGTTCTCAGGATTCTCAGGAATTTTCGTAGGCCTTAAATCCGAAAAATTCAGTGACTCAGACGCGCTAGCCGCAGTAGCGTTAATAAACTACGCCCTCCTAATATGGCTAACAATAATCACAACCTACATCGGACCCCTACCCCCACTATTCTCAGGAAAGTAGAAGGAACACGCTAAGAAGATTAGTACTCAAAATAAGCGGATAATCCGCACGGAAGGCACCAGAGGTCATTAACTTCATCTTCTTCGCCAGTATCTGATGCTTTCTAGCTTCTTGGGTGATGATTGTGTAGAGAGTATAATTACCTATGATAAGCAGTTAATCAGTTAGAGAGAAATAAAAGTATTTATTAGTGATATCCAACGTATCTGAAGAGAAAGGTGCTATGGAATGTTGTTCGGATCCATACTGAGGAACCCGGTGAAGCTCTTCCTGATGGTTGATAAGGCTTCATATGCGCCTGGGGAGAGCCTAACCTATAAGGTGAGGGTGGATGCGGCGAAGGACGTTGACTTAAAGGAGCTTAAGGTTGAGTTAGTGGGGATTCTGAAGGGTAAGACCACCTGCTGGTATAGGGAGAGTGAGGACGGGGAGGAGTACTCGAGGGAAGCTGACTTTTCGATAACCTTGTTCAGTGAGGAGCAAGTCCTGATCAGCAATACAAGAATACGTAAAGGTAGCTATGTTTACTCTGGGGGTCTCGACATCCCTCTAGACGCTCCGCATTCCGGGACGAGAGAGATGCTTGGGGTCGAGTGGTACTTAAGGGCTAAAGCAAGAAGAACTCTCCGATCCCAACAGACCGAAAGAAGGGTTATCATTAGTAACAACCATATCCTCGGCCCCATCACAGCTAAGAGATTCAGACTAGGCGATAAGTCCGCAACGGTATTACTACCCGAACACCTCAGGCCCGGCACGGCGGTCGGGGGTATCCTGCAGCTAGGCATTGAAGGAGGCTCCCGTAGCGACCATTGTAACGAACTCATGATTGAAGTTATAAACAACGTACGCATCGACAAAAACACCATTGACACGAATGCAGAGAACTGCAACTACATCAACTTCACGAAAACGTCAGATAAGAAAGTAATAGCCAAGAACATAACACTCGCACCCCAAACAAAGCACGAAATACCCTTCGAAATCAACATCCCTGAAGGCGCGATACCGTCCTTCAGCACAGGAATAAGCTACTCCAAATGGCTATTAAAGATAACCTGCAAAAGGGGCCTAATGAAGAAAGACGAGTTCTCCATCCCCATTAAAGTTACCTGACTAAATCCCCAATACCGGTTGACCTAGCGTTTCTCCCCTCACGGTACTTCTAGATGGTTTTCAACACTCTCAGTTCCGTGAAGGGAGTTAGCCCTTGGTGCGGGCTCATCGACTTCGCCCGCACCTCATGGGGCTCGGTCGGGGAGAACCCCCATCTGAGAGATAGCACACCTCACCGCAGAACGGGTCATCGAACACACACATCAAGTATTTACCAGCGTTCAAAAACTTTAAAAATCGTTAAAGATGAAACAGCCTATTCCCGATTCGGAAAAATAACTTTCATTCAACTATGACGGAACCGTCGATACATCTTATCGCCGCATCACCCCCTACGAAGCCTCCAGGGTACCTATTCCGGGACCCCATAATGGTTCAAGGTCACGTCTAAGGGGCCTTCACTACCCAGGCAGGCGTAACTAGCAACTCTTCGCATTAGTAACGAGAGATAAGACCGTCATGATAGTAGCTTCCTTGAACTCAGCCAACGTACTGTTTCTTCAACTCCTTCGTTAATGGAGACTCTTTGCCTCCAACCGATTGACCTCAGCTTCTCAACATTATAGAACCAGTTCCTAGTGAAGAGCATTACTGTTTCCCGAGCACTGCTTCCCCCAATACCCCCACGAAACGTGAGTATTAATCTGGCGATGAATGGTGGGAGGCCAAAGCGAACCCTTCTGTTCGCGAACCTTGACACTAATTCTATGAATTCCCTAAGCTTCACTGGTTTTTCATTAGCGGCAATGTAGATTTCACCTTTTCCTCCTTTACTCATAACTATAACGAGTGCTTCAATTAGGTCCCGTACATGTATTGGATGTATGTAGTTCCTGCCATTCCCGATAACCATCCTAAGCTTACCGGTAATTATCATGTCTATAAGGAGATTTAGGCCATACGTTCCTCGAGGACCGTAAACAAATGCTGGCCTCACAATAACCGCCCTTAGCCCTTCTTCCCTGCACTTCCTGACAACGTATTTTTCCGCCTCAGCTTTGGACCTTGCATAGGGGTTTGGGTTAGGGCTTAATGGTGCTTTTTCATCTAATGGCTTAGAGTCTGCGGGGCCAAGTACTCCAACCGTGCTAACATGCAGTAATTTCACATCATTTCTTAAGCACTCATCAACAATATTCTTCGTCCCCTCATAGTTCACCCTCCAAACAAGCCTAGGATCCACTCCATGCCTGAACATGGCAGCTAAATGATACACTTCATCAACGTCTCTAAATGCCTCTCTGAGAGTTGACTTATTAGTTACATCCCCGGCAACAATGTCTATCTTACTTCTTAATGGCTCCACCCACCTAAGATTCGAGGGGTTCCTTACGAGGATTCTTACGTCTTCACCTTTACTAAGAAGATGCTCAACGAGGTGACTGCCTATGAACCCTGTTCCACCAGTAACTAATATCATTCTTCATCACCAGGCCCTTCGTAGTGCAGTTTAACTATCACATTTAATGTTAAGATAACACTAGTTAATAAGGTGAGAAGTATGGATGAGGGTACTAAGTGTGGTTCAGGTAACTTAAATGACATCGTCTATGAATTCATAGAAAGGATTAGAGACCACTTAGAAAGCAAATGCATTAAAGACGTAAGCACTAATGATCTTATGAGGGAACTTCAAGCACTCACACCCCTACTGAGAACAGTGCTGTCTAAGTGGGTGCCTGAAATAATTTACACGTTATACATTAAGGGTGGAACCAACTTTAACGAGCTTAAGAGGATCCTCAGTATTAGTTCAAGAGTCCTTTCAGATAAATTAGAAATTCTTGAGGAAAAAGGAATTGTGACTAGAAATATTGACTCCAAAAGCAAACCACCCAAAGTGCGCTACGGACTAACAAGCCTTGGAAGGGAGCTTGGGCTAGCATTAGTACCTCTTTTAACAGTAATTAAACGAGAATTAAGCTCAGAACTTTAGGTTTTTACCCTTTACTCTCATAATGTGTCTCTACCTTGTTTCTAAGGTGTTTACATATTCGTCGGTACTGTCATCATAATATTGTTAGGTGGTATAGTTAATTCTTCATTCATTGTAGCTTGCTACATAGAAGCTCCTTCG
>JALVVU010000171.1 GCA_027023255.1 Desulfurococcales archaeon | reverse complement strand
GAGTGAGTCCGAGTACGCTAAGATAAGGTGGGTCAAGGACAGGGCATTCATGAAGGAATTGAAGGAAGGTAGGGTAACGCTATTCCCTGGAGTTACACAAGCCCTAAGGATGCTTAAGAAGGGAGGCCACCTAATCGGAATGGCGTCATCAACCCCTAATAGGCTCTTACTCCACATAATGGATTACTTGGGGATCACAGGTTTCTTTGATGCGATCACGGGTGGGGATGAAGTAAGGAGAGGGAAGCCTGACCCAGAGATATTCCTAAGGGCAATGAGGAAGCTGGGTGTGGGGCCCGAGGAGACAGTAGTGGTTGGTGACACAGTGTACGATGCGTGCCCTGCCCATAGGGTGGGCGCGTTGCCAGTGCTCGTTAACACGTGCTGCATGCATGGTGGAATAGTTGTTGCTACCTTCTGTATGTTCCATGAGTTCACAGAAGCGCTTAAGGCATGCCTACTACGCAGGAATAGTCTTGGCAGAACCGGGTTAATGTATTGATTAACGCATGTATATAAAGTCTAAAGCAGTATAAGCAATTCACTTGTTTAAAACCCCATTTACACACGGAGGTAAGTTTTAATTACTTACTACGTAAAAAATCTACATGAAGTTAAGGTGATAAGTATGGCAGATATAGAGTCCTTAGAAAAGGAGTTAAGAGCGATAAGTAACAAGCTTGACAAGATTGTGGAGCTTCTTGAGGCGATAAGGAAGAGCCTACCCTTATCTTACAGGAAGGTTGCCGAGGTGGAGGACGCGCTAAGTACAGGCATAATCGATGCCGTCACACTTCTTTCCGTTCCTGACCACTTAAGGAGGACACTAGTTGCCCTAGCCAAGTTAGGCGGTGAAGCAACGTCTGAAGACGTCGCTAACGCAACAGGCAGGGCTAGGGCAGTTGAGTCGGCTTACCTAAATCAGCTGGCTACACTCGGGTACGTGATTAAGGAACGCAGAGGGCGTAAGGTGTATTTCATAATACCTCAATTTAGAGAAGAACGAGAAAATGTAACCTAATCAGGGTTGGGTATCATGCCTAAAGACGTCATAAGGACGGTCGCTTTTCACTCGGTTCGTGGCGGTACCGGTAAGTCAGTGCTATCCTTAAATCTCGCCTACCTCTTAAGCGATGCGGGATATAAGGTAGTGTTAATAGATTACGACATGCGTGCGCCCTCGCTGTACTTCATGCTCAAGAAACCAAGCGTCAATAAGTTCCTCAATGACTACCTTGAAGGCGAGGCTAGGGCCGGGGAAATATTAGTGGACTTATCTAAGAAACTAGGCGTGAAGGGAAAGCTAGTAGTAGCCTTCTCGGATCCGTCACTAGAAGCTGTCAAGGAGATGATGACTAAGACCAGGAAGTGGGAGATGAGTGCTTTACGACGTCTCCTCGCCCTTATAAGGGAACTGCGGGGGAAGGGCTACGATTGGGTGCTAATTGACAGTCCTCCAGGGCCTCAGTATTCAGCAATTAATGCCATAGTTAGTAGTGACATAGTTGTGTTGGTCATAACGCCGGATAAGGTTGAAGTGGAGTCCTGTAAGCCGTACATAAGCGACATATATAAGGATGTCACGGGAAAGGTATACCTAATAGTTAATAAGGTACCTGCATCATCGATGGACGAGGCGGTAAGCACCGCAAAGTCATTAGCTAGGACGATAGGGGTTCACGAACTACTGGGAGCTATTCCTTACTACCCTGAGATCTTACTCTATAATGGCGAGAAGATAATGGCTAAGGACTTCCCCAACCACCCCTATAGCCGCATACTTGTAGAAATAGTGAAAAAACTCACTTCCTCTTCGCAACCTCTAAAGCCTTCTTCAGATAACGCCTAATCTCCTCGCGCATTAGTCTCTCCTGGGGTAGGGTCTCCGGGAGCTTGAATATTATGTATGACATAGGTATGAGCATCAACGTTATAATTGAAAGGGCTACGTTAGCATTACCAACAAGCGTAGTTATTAACACACCAGCAACGACTCCCGCAGCACCCGTGAGCATACCTAACGTGAAGACCCTTCCAAAAAGATTCTTTCTAGGTATGTCACTCCACACAACCATGAAGTAAGGAATCATGAATCCATAACCAACCTCAATTAACGCGAAGGTGAAGGCGCTGGCAATATGTGACCTCTCCAAAACACCTGAAAGTGAGTGGGCTAGAAGGGTAACACTTCCTAGAAGTAAGATCATGTGTCCTACTATGCCTGCTTCTCTTCGCCCGTACTTATCCATGATGTACCCGGAAGCTAATGCAAAGAGAAATGGGAGCGAAAGCAAGTTTACATACTCCATAGTGCTAAGGATCATGTGTAGCTCACCTGTTATAACGAACACCCTGAAGAGGTACCCCAGAAACATTGCAAAGATGAACGTTGGAAACATGAATAAGTATAATCTGAAGTCCCTTACGTGTACCGAGTCGATAACTTCACTAGGTAATCTGCTCGTCGATAGGTATAGTATTGTGGTTGTAACTACAAGCACGCTGGCTTGAAGGAACGCTACTTCAGTGACTGAACCAACACTATGATACAGGAAAACATTAAGGAAGGCCCCTATGGCGAACCCCGAGGATATTACCCGCCCTCTATTCCAGGAGTGAATTCCTGTTTTGACGAGATAGAGAATGCTGAAGAGCGCTATGGCTGTGAACATGCCAAAGCATATCCAAGTAACTATTGCTTCATTAATATCCAGTGGGCTGACAAGTTCTGTGGCAATTAATGATGTAGCTAGCCCAAACCCCCCGATTAAATGAATCTTTCGGTTAGGTCTTGCGGTGTCGATGTAGCTACCGGTTAGTACCGATCCTATAGCTAATGATAGTATGTACGTAAGCATGAGTACTTCAGCGATATGGCGCGTGAAGGGCTTTAATTCGGGAACTAGTCTTATGAATAACCACATAGGCATGTAGGTCAGACATATTGCAAGCACTAACGCAGCTATGCTTGCAGCAACGCAAACGTGTAGGCTACGTAGGTGACGCACTACACTATCGCTACTTTCAGCCTCGCTACTTACGTTATTCCTCATTCAGTTCCGCCTCTCACACAGCCTAAGTTAGCGTTATTAGTACGGTATAACTTCTACGGTAATTGAATTGACGGGATAAGTAATAATGCTTAGCTATTTACATTTTAAATCAAACCGCCAATTCAATTATCGTTTAAGTGTGGATTATTTCTCTTTATAGACAATTAATCCTCGATCCAAGTATTCAGAATTCTTCTAGGGTCTACAGGGTAAGCCTCAACAAACCGAGCCTTTCCTCCTAAAGACCTAGCGATAATAGGGTGGATACGTGCGACGTTACCATCGTAGAAAGCTAGGTTCTTTAATCTAAGTTCCCTTACCGCGGGTTTATCGATAGGTACCTCCGCCCATAACACGAGTCCTTCATTAGTCACTTCCTCATACACCCTGCGCGTAATCTTAGCTCTCCTAAGCATGCGTAACCTAAATTGTACCTTATCTTTGAAGCTTGCCGGGCAGTAATGCACGCTGATTGCTAAGCCTTCCTCCTCAACCCACTTGAGAATCCTTAAAGCGGTCTCCTTAGAGCCAAAAGCAGAGACCCCATCCCCAGTAGGTTTCATACCTCGTAGCATCAGCTGGTATTGGTTGGTCTCACTAAACTCGAGTTCATTTAAGTTAATGAAGTCCACGCCTAGTTCGTAAGCCCTAACGATAAGGTCCTTCAGTAAGTTTTCGGTCCCTGGAATTGCCGGGTTCTCTATACCGACAGATATGGGGTACTTCAACGCAATCCTTAGCGCCTCCCAGGAGCGCTTGCCAATGACATGCACCCTGATCTCGTCTAAGCCAGCCTTCACTAACTTACTCATGGCCTCGTCAGTTAGTAGCGTTCCCGACGTATAGAGGTGAATATGGAAGGAGTTACCGAAGAAGTCCTTAAGCATGTCTATGTATCTCGCAGTCCTTTCAAGCCGAGCTATGGGGTCCCCGCCAGTCATACCAGCTCCTTTAGAACCGCAGGCACATACCTCTAAGATTAGGCCCCTTTCATCCTGCACTCTTAATTCATTAACATACGTAACATCCTTACCTTTTTTCTGACAAGAGATTGGACAATAAAAACAGTTATCCGGGCATAGCCCTGTAACGAAAACCACTGATTTGAGACCTCTCATACATAGCTCGCAACCTTTAGGAAGTTTCCCGACCCAGCATCCCACACTTTCGCATTCTCCCTTCATATGTGGCGTCACTCTAGTTTCTTAATGTACACGCCGTTTCCTAAGTCCTCATCGTAGCTTTCAGGCTTTCCTAGCTCAACCCTGCTTACCTTATGAAGGGTCTTCAGGTCCTCCAGTATTGGTGTGGCCTCCTCCGGGATGTAGAGTACTGCATGTAGCGGTTCCGATAGCTTCATGTTCTTGGATTTCTTATACTTCCATACAGCTGAGTTCACCTGCATTAGCAGGTCGATAAGTTGCGGGTTCCCTTCATTGAATGTTAGCTCATCCTCACCGACTGTCTGCCTATGTACTCCCTCCTCTGAGTACATGTTCCGCCATATGTAGTCGGTTACGAACGGCATTATCGGGGACAGCAGCTTCAATATCAGCCTGAATACCCTGTGGAGAGTGTACCGCGCACCTAAGGTTTCTGCCTCCTTAAACCCTTCGCCACCGTATGCCCTGGCCTTCACGGTCTCGAGATAGTTGGAGGCGAACACGTTCCATGCTAGGTCATAGATTGCGCGCGTTGGTTCGAACACGTCTAGGTCGTCGGTATACCACTTGAGTACGTCCCTAGCTACGCGGACGGCATAGGCTATCATCGCCTTATCCAGCTCCCTTAGCTTGAAGCCCTCCTTAGGTTCCTCGAAGAAGGAGATGAACCTTCCCATGTTTAGCAACTTAGTTGCGAAGGACTGTCCAGTCCTGACCAGTGCTTCAGACCACCTGTAATCGCTCCCTAGCTTGCTCGCTACGGCCGCCCAATACCTGAAGGCGTCAGCACCGTATTTCTCTATGAACGGCATTGGGTAGATTATATTGCCCAACGACTTATGCATCGCCCTACCCTTCTCATCCAAGCCCATGCCGCTTATCCTGACCCACCTAAACGGGGGTTTCCCAGTGAGTAACCAGACCCTTAACGTTGAGTAGTATAACCAAGTCCTAATGATCTCGTAGCCCTGAGGACGCATGGCATGCTCCAGGGCTTTGAGGGCAGCCTCCTTATTCCTTAACCACCCTGTGACGTACAGCACGCTTATGGATGAATCGAACCACGTATCGAAGGTCTTGGTCTCCCCCTCAATTTCCTCGCGAGGCGCGCCGCACTTGGGGCACTTCTCCACAGGCGCCGGGTCCTTCCATGGCTGGACGTACTTACCGGGTTCCGCTAAGATCACGTAACCGCATCTGCGGCACCTCCATAGAGGGACTTCAGTGCCGTAGTACCTGGTTCTTGAGATGGGCCAGTCCATGGTTAGTGACTTTACCCACGTATCGAACTTTACCCTATGCTCAGGCGGTCTGAATAGCATCTTGTCTGTCACGCGCAGTATCTCGTCCTTGAACTCTATCTGCTTCAGGAAGTACTCCTTCATGTGGATGAACTCCACGGGCGTCTTGCAGCGCCAGCATACGGGGATCTCGTGCTCCAGCTCCTCGGTCTTCACGAGGAGTCCTTCCTCGTTAAGCTTCTTGGCTATGGCTTCCCTAGCGTCAGCCACCTTAAGACCCTTAAGGAAACCTGCTTCTTCATTCATCGTGCCGTCCGGGTTTATCAGGATCCTTGCCTCGAACCCCATTTCCCTGAAGAACCATATGTCCATGGTGTCTCCGTAGGAGCACATCATCACTAGACCTGTTCCGAATTCGGGCTTAGCTATCTCATGCTCTAATATGGGTACTTCACGGCCATAGAGGGGAACTATGGCGTGCTTGCCCTTCAGGTGTTTGTACCTTTCATCCTCAGGATTATATATTACGGCTGCACACGCGTTAAGGAGTTCAGGCCTCGTCGTAGCTATGACTATGTCCTCACCTGTCTCCTTAACCTTGAATTTAATGTAGTAGAGCTTACCCTTAACTTTCTTGAATTCTATCTCAGCCTCCGCTAAGGTTGTTCTGCACCTTGGGCACCACGTCACTGGCTTGTATGACTCGTAAATTAACCCCCTCTTCCACATCTCCACGAACGTTGCTTGAGTCACTTTCCTATACTCTGGGGAGTCGGTGCCGTTGCGCCAGTACTGGAACGCGCACCCTAGTCGCTTCCATATCTTAACCATGTCGGCCTCGAACTCATCGAGCACCTGCTTAACCATGTTGAGGAACTTCTCCCTGCCTTCAGGCGTGGACGCAATCTCATGAGCTACCACGCCGTACCTCTTCTCAACAGTTACTTCTGCCGGTAGCCCGTTCCTGTCAGCATAGAATGGCTGAAGCACCTCGTACCCAGCTAACCTGAAGGCACGCGCTATCATGTCTATCTGCGCGTAGTGGGCGGCCTGCGCCACGCCCCACCTGCCTGAAGGGTAGGGTGGTGGGGTGTCAATAACGATGTACTTCTTAGACTTAAGGAAATCTATCTCCTTCTTCTCGTAGATTTTCTCCTCACTCCATTTCAGTAGCAACTCCTCCTCAAGCCTGGGTTCCCAACGCTTAACCTTCAGCTTAGGCTTAACCTTCAAAGCCGCACCCATCATCTTTTCGAGGCAAACTTATGAACTTTATCTAAAGACTGAATCCTCAGCAAATGCTCGGGAGGCTTAATCGCGATCCATGCCGCCCCAACGAGTACGGCATCATCCCCTAGCGGCGTTAACGTTAGTTCCGGCTCCCTATTTATTAGGAATTCCTTAACGCGGCCGAACACTAGGCTCATGAAGTCGGGGTTCCTTAACGCTACGGACCCACCTACACTCACTACTTCTGGGTCGTAGACGTTGATGACGGACGCTATCCCGGCAGCGTTAATGACTTCCAACTCCTTAATGACAGCAGTAGCGAACACGTCACCCTTCCTCCATAGCTCGAAGAGAGTTGCTGCCCTTAACTTGCCCTGCGTTGCTAGTATGTAGGCTTCTGACTTCAGACCTCGCCACCCGGAGGCTAAGACTGATGCAAACCTAGGGATGTTATTGCCGGAGGCCAGACCCTCCCAGTGACCCTTAGCGCCACACCCACACCGTATATCGCTTCTGAGGTCAAGCACGATGTGTCCGACCTCATGCGCGTTACCGTCCTTACCCAGCAGTAGGTGCCCATCCACTACCGCACCCGCACCTATGCCGGAGCTTATGGTCACGTAAACAACGTTCTCAACGTCCTTTCCCGCACCAGCCCAGTACTCACCCCATACCGCAGCAACACAATCATTCACGACGTAGGCTGGCGCGTTGAAGGCATTACTTAAGGGCTCCTTAAGCTTGAAATTCCTTAAGGGATTATTGGGGGTGCCTACCACGATCCCTTCTCTTATGTTGAGGGGCCCTATACTCCCGACGCCTACGGCCTCTACTTTTGCAACGTTGTTTCTCGCCATTAACTTCCTCCCTAAGTCAATAACCCTCAACGCCACTGCATTCGGATCGCCGCCCTTCGGTGTTGGAACACGCATCACGTCAATTAACTTACCGTTAGTAGATACTAGGCCAACCCTAAGATTAGTGGCGCCAACATCAACCGCGAGCACGTAGCCCCCCATCACACCCACCTTGCCCTCCCACTAAGAACGGAAACAACGTAATTCACGGCATCCTCGGGGTTACGAACCACCTTGACCTCAGCTAATCTCCTTTCATCAAGGTAAGGGGCTAGCGCGGTTAACTTATCTGAGGGCATGTCAAACCCCGTGAGTAACACCGTGGGTACGCCCTCAGTGTAGGCTGTGATCGCCTCCTGCATGGAGCCAGCACCCCCACCCATAACCACGAGAACCTCTGATGACCGCACCAGAAACACGCTCCTAACCCTGAAGGACGTGCCGGTGCGGACGACTATGGCTCCCTCAGGGAACTTAACACGCTCCTGTTCCAGGGGCGGGATTACCAGCACGTTAAATCCGCAGGTTAGCGCCTCATCAACTATAACGCGCATCAGACCCCAATACCCACCAACAACAATAGTGACTTCCCTAGGGTTAACTCTATTGCTTAGCAATTTAATGAATTCGCGTGCAGCCTCAACTAGCCTCGCCGGAGGCTTTCCAGAGTAAGCAGCTATGCCTACGTACCTCAAGTATCCCACCATCTTGACAATGCGTGTGTGCATCTTAAGAAGTTATAACCGGTTTTACACCATAAAACTCAGGGGGTAGTCATGCGGGAAGTAAGTATGTCTCGAGTGACAGCCTTACTTACGGTGACCCTACTGCTAGTTGCCGTTGTTTCGGTAAATGTGGAGGGCGTGCATGCCGGTACGTGGGAGAATGATAGCGGTATACGTGTGGTTGTATCGTCATCTTCCCTCCTCTGGGTTGTCAAGGAAGTTGGGGGCGACCTAGTGAGCGTGGCGGATATAGTGCCACCCGGTACTGATCCGCACACGTATGAGCCACCGCCTTCACAGTTAGTCAGCATGTTAAAGAACGCTGACGTGGTATTCATAACTGGCCCAACTCATTTACCCGTTGAGTTAAGGATAAAGGAGTTAGCTAGGGAGGGAGCAATAAAGGCAGTCATCGTTGACTATGAAGACTACGTGCGTCACGGACTGAAAATACTCCCTAACCCGAAGACAGGCCTGCCTAACCCTCACGGATACTTGTTCTCACTTACCGGTCTCTGCGCGGTCGCCAGGACAGTCAGTGATGTACTCTCAGCCATTGACCCAGCACACGCCACCTATTTTAGAGCGAGAGCTGACGCATTGGTTCATGACTTGATGAGTGAGTTAAGCGCTTTACGCGAGACGGTACCTCCCGGCCTACGCGTGGGGTTAGCAGGTCCTCCACTTCAGTATGTCGCTGAGGAACTAGGACTTAATGTGACGTTCGTACTGCTGCCGGACGTTGAGTCGGAGCCTTCTGAGAACGATGTTACGGCGCTCATTAACGCTGTTAAGACCCACAAAATAGACGCTTTCCTAATATCCGACATGGTCGCAGCTAAGAACCCGAAAGTCGTCTCACTCGCCCGCGGGTTAGGGGTACCGGTGATACTAGTTCCCATAGCTAAGCTCTCCAGCACACCTCAAGCAATATCATCAGCCCTCGCGTGGGAATTACGCTCATCAACGCAACTCAGTTCGAGCGAGAGTAATGAATGCCTGAGTAGTAGCAGTAATAATGGGTGGGAATTACTTCATGAGTTTGCCGTGTGGCTAGCTGCCTGTGAGGCCGTGTTGATTCTCGTGCTAGTTGCTATCCTTAACAGGTACAGGAGGGTGATAGCGAATGCAACACTCAAGTGATGCAGGTATTGAAGAGCGTTCCGTTAGCTTACATAATGTGTATGCCGGGTATAATGGTAAATCAGTACTAGTTGACGTTACCTTTAAGCTCGAATCACCGTTCTTCGCGGTTTTAATGGGCCCTAACGGGGCAGGGAAAACCACGCTCCTGCGTGTGATAATAGGGTTACTCAAACCGATCAAGGGTGACGTAACGGTTTACGGCATTAGACCATGGGAGAAACCCGAGGTCATTAGGGAGACCATAGGGTACGTACCCCAGCTCCTCCTAGTCAGGCAGGACGTCCCGGTTAGGGTTGAGGAGGTCGTCGCTATGGGTATACTATCAAGACTACCACCACCTAGAAGGTTAACCAAAAGAATTCGGGATGAAGTGGGCAAGGCGTTAAGCATGGTTGGTTTGGAGGGTCTTGAGGGACGCCTCTTCAACGAGCTATCGGGCGGGCAGAAGCAGAGAGTGTTAATAGCTCGTGCTCTAGTTAGGAAACCTAAATTACTGGTTCTTGACGAGCCATGCTCGATGCTCGACTTCAAAGCAAGGTGCGAGATGATTAAACTTCTCCAGAAGCTCCATGTTGAGAGAGGCGTTGACATACTACTCACAGCTCACGACATCTCTCCCTGCTTAATCCTTGAGCCCACAGTGATACTGATTAACAAGAGAGTATACGCGGTCGGTAAACTCAGAGACGTGTTGAGGCCCGAAACCCTGAAGTTAGCATATCCGGGCATGACCGAGGTTGAGGGAGCTATAATCCTAGGTGAGGACCATGTCCCTCATTAATCCAATCTTAATACCGGTTTACCTTGCTGCAGTGTTAAGCGGGTTACTTGCGGGGTCGGTTAGCCCCGCGCTGGCGTACTCTAAGTCAGTCACCTTCGGAATAACGCTAATGCACTCAGTGCTTGCAGGGGCGTTGATAGGGGTGTACTTACATGATGCCCTACACCTACCAGTGAACCCCCTACTTACGGCCGTGGTGATGTCATTAACGGCGTCCCTCCTAACGGCTGAGGCGGTGGCGCGTGGCTTCCCGGAGGATGCTGCGGTGGCGATATCGGTTAGCGTGAGTGTCTCAGTGGCCGTGATAATGACTTACATCGTAGCCCTCACCACCCCCTACGGCGTTAGTAAAGCCTTCGGCTACGTGTTCGGGGTTTCAGCACTAGCGACATGGCATGATGTCGTGAGGTTAGCCGCGGTGCTCGTGATGGTTATCCCATTGATTCACCTATTCTGGTGTGAATTCAAGTACGTGGCCTTCGACCCTGAAGGGGCTGAGGCGATGGGCCTGCCGGTCAGGGCTTACAGGTATCTCTACTACTTTACGGCATCGGTAGCGGCTGCGTCACTAGCGATGAGCTTAGGTGTTTTGCTCGCCCACATAATTATCTCGGTGCCGGGCCTACTAGCGCTTAGGGCTAGAAGCCCGAATCCATTTAAGCTCAGTTACTTTGTCGGCGTAGCGGTTATGACAATAGGTTACGCGCTCGCGTGGTCCCTAAACATACCTCCATCAGGTGGTGTAGGGGTAATTGCCTCGGGAGCCCTAGTAACGCTCTTGGTGATGAGGCGTGAAAGCTAATTCCCTAAGTGTTAGGGAGGCGGACTACTTAGTGGCGCTCTACGTCAAGGGGGGAGCGTCGAATCCCGTGAAACCGTCCGTCATTGCTGACGCTTTAGGCGTAGCTAAGCCCACGGTGACCTTAATGCTGAAGAAACTGGTCGTTCAGGGTTTAGTTAAGCGTGTTGAGGGTGGGTATGAACTAACTGATGAGGGGTTCCGGTTGGTTAAAGAGATAATTTGGCGGCACGGCGTTGTTGAGGGCGCCCTACTTAAGCTAGGCTTAAGTAAGGATGAGGCATGCATGGTCGCCCGGTTAATAGAGTTAAGCATACCTATGGACTCGCTTCAATGTATCTGGAGGAACCTAGGATGCCCTATAGTGTGTCCTCACGGTCTTAAGATAAGTATTGATGACGAGTCAAGCCCTGCCACCTGCCGACCTTTAGGGTCTTGCGCAATTCGCTCTCTTAATGAATATAAAAGTAATAAGTCTTGAGACAAAAAAATCCAAGGAGCTCAGAAGGTACGTGAGGGCGTTAGTGGATTGGGCATAAAGGAAGTAATTAGGAAAATATTCGAGCCAAAATCCGTAGCCGTAGTAGGTGTTAGGAAAGACTCAAGAAACCCGGGATACGAGGTTCTAAAGAACATAGTGCGAATGGGCTTCAAAGGAGAACTATATGCTGTTGGCCCAGCAGACGTAGGGCAGGAATTAGGTGTTCCTACGTACTCCTCAGTATCCGAACTACCTGAAGGTGTGGAACTAGCGATAGTGTCGGTACCTACGGAGGAAGTTCCCAAGGTGGTGGAGGAGCTAGGAGCGAGAGGGGTTCGCGTCGTAATCATACTATCCAGAGGCTTTAGTGAGACCGGAAGGACATCGAAGAGAGACCTAGAGGACAGAGTTATGGAGGCGGCGAGGAAGCATGGCATTAGGGTTTTAGGGCCGGGTTCGCAAGGTGTGGGAAACCCAAGCAAATCCTTCTATGCATCATGGCCGCTTGTGAAGGAGCGAGGCCCCCTAGCTATAGTGTCGAGGAGCGGCGCCATAGCATCAACGCTCGCAGCCTGGGCTGTTGAGGAGGGATTAGGAATAAGTAAGTTAGCTACGCTAGGAAACAAAGCCGACCTAGATGAGGTAGACATCCTAGAGTACCTGGCTGAGGACGACGAAAGCAAGAGTATCGCGCTATACATTGAAGCAGTAAGAGACGGCAGGAGACTCATGAAGGTGCTAGAAAAGACAACCCTAAGGAAACCCGTCGTTGCCCTAAAGTCAGGCAGGACTAAGTCAGGTGCTTTTGCTGTAGCCTCCCGACTCGGAATGCCTGCAGGACACTACAGGTTATACCTTGAAGCCTTCAGGAAGACCGGAGCGCTCCCTGCCACTAGTTTAGAGGAGCTTTACGACGTGTGGAAAGGACTGGCGCTGCTACCATTGGTACGCGGATCTAACGTGCAGATAATCACTACGTCAATAGGCGCTGGGGTCATATTAGCTGACGCCTTAGAGGAGCTAGGGCTAAGATTGGCTAAGACAAGCCCAGAGGTGAAGAGAATCCTCAGGAGAAGAGTCAGCGAACACTCACTAATCAGTAACCCCCTCAACCTACCGCGTGACGCCAGCGAATCCGAAATAAACTCAGCCATAGAAGAGGTAATGAAGGACCAGAGAGTGGACATCGTAATGGTGGTGTTAGCGGGAGTGACGTTAAGAACCTCAGCCTCCTTAGCGAAGTGGGTAAGTAACGGAAACAAGGCACTGATACCCATACTCTTAGGTTCCGCTAAGGATGAGATCGTAAACCTACAAAAACAGGGTATTCCCGCGTATACGACGCCAGAAAGAGGAGCCCGCGTGGCTGCGGCCCTCGTGAAGTACTCATCTTACCTAAGGTACTGGTCAAAGCTTAACGAATTAATTGATTGATGTGCCCTTCGAAATTCACTGCGGATTTGGGGGATTGACAAAGATATGGAGGCTCGCTAAACCGTTTTCAGCCCCAGATCACTATGGCTCCCGTTGATGGCAGTGTGGATCCCTTAACTCTAATTGTGATGATCTGCCTAGTCAGCCCAGTGATGTGCACGCTCTTCTCGCCAATTACACCTCCCTCACCTATCAACGTGATCCTGAATCCGCTTGGGAGGGCGCGGGGGTCATTAATTATTAATGTAAACATATCCTTACTGCCAGCATACACGGGTGTTGACGGCTGTAAATCAACTCTGAGCCTAGCGATCCCGGTTCTTTCAAAGTAAACCACCATCACTTTATGACTGCCTGGTGTGAGTGCTACGCTTGATGAGTAGTGGTGGGGGGACTGTAAGCGCCAAGCATCTAGCACAACATTACCGTCTACAAGTACTTTAGTGCCGTCGTCAGTATAGACATTAATGCTTAGCGCTGTGTAGTCCTTAACATTAATTGTCGTTCTGAAAACAACGGCAAAGTAATCCGTCTTGTGCCCGCCGAAAAACCACGGGCTACCGCCGTATCGTGGGTTATCTGTGAAGTCTATGTAGTTAACCTTATACTTACCAACTACAGGGAACTTACCCTGCACTACGTCATTGTAAAGCTCACCGAGGTTAAGGGAGTTCCAGGAGTAGCTGGTTAAATCGTAGACCACTGCACTCCATCCTTCAGTAACTAATTGATTAGCGCTAACTAGGCTTAAGCTGAAGTAAATTCTTGCTACACCACCATTCTCATAGTAGATCACATTGAACGTGTGTATTCCTCGAGAAAGGTATACTGTCGCACTATAGTATTTAGATGGATGTAGGGACCAGTCCGAGATTAACTGCTTATTCTTGCCTAGGAATACCATTATGCCATCATCACTTATTGCACTGACCCTATACGTGCCGGGGATCCTGACGTTAACCTTAACTACCCAATGCGCGGCGAAGTGATTAACGTCTACATACGTACTTGTGAATGGCCAGTGCGCTCCCCCGTAAGCAGAATGGTCTGTGTAATCTATGGTTTGTTCTTTGTCCTCAAAGAACTTCGTAGGTAGTTCATCATTAAGTATCTTCTTATAGTCTGGGTGAGCTGGGTTATAGTTTGTCGTGTTGTAGTATTTGCCTACGATACTGACTATAGAGAAGGCTTTCTGAGCGATTGGCGCTAGGTCTAGGTTTACCTCAAGTGTGGCTGCCCCGTAATTCTGGAAGTAAACGACAGTTATTTCATGCTTACCTGGAGATAGCGTGATGCTACCTCTGTACTCTGTTGCTGGTTGAAGTCGCCATCCATTAATTACTGTTTTACCATTAACTGTTATGTAAACGCCATCATCACTAATCGCAGTTATCTTTAGAGTAGCGTCCTCCCGAGTACTTATAACGCCGCAGAAGACGGCGGCAAACCTATTTGTTTGCGGGAGGTTCCACTTAGGCATGCCACTGACTGAGTTACTAAAACGAATTTGCTGGACAACGCGCTCACTAAGTAATCGGTCTTTACTTAAACTTAGGATCTCATCCACAGAAGGTACTCTCTCTAAGCCACTTATGTTATAGAATTTTGCTAGGAAACCTACTGCTGGCGTGATTGGGGAATCAATTGTTGCCGAAGGGGTCACTATGCCTATATAATCCATGAAGGCTGATCCAGGCGGGTCAACTATGGCTCCCACATATCCCTCCGGCCCTGTTAGTAATAGTTCATGATTTCCCGGAGGTATATTTACTGTAGACACTATGACTGCCTTGCTACTGTGTGGCGGTATCACTGCAGGTAAGCTGGATTTCACAGCGACCCATTCGTTACTTACCTTCAAGTATGCTTTATCGAGTCTAAGTTCCTGGTCACCGTGGTTAGCAACATATACCACTAGGTCACCACGCCAAAAATATCTCTCGATGGTGGCGAATCCTATTCTTGTGTGTGGTAAGTTGCTCCCGATGCTGGCTGATGTTCCGCCCTGCATATACGCGTAAAGCATTACTCCTATGGATACTGTCACCAGCATTAGAAGTACTGTAGACACTACTTTTGAGATTCCCTTCTTCAACGTCATTCGCTCTCCGAGTAATCTCTTCTATGAACTTTAAAGTATTTTAATCTAAATGCAAGGCAAGGACTAAGGCAGGCACATATTTTTAACTTAGGCGGCATGTAGAGGATGAGGGATCGTATGTTCTATAGCATCCCCAAGTTAATAGATTGTAACGCCAGATCTAAAATCATCCGCTCAAGCAACAAATTGTTGATAGTCGGTAGGTGCGTCGAGGTCGAACATGGTAAGGTGCTGACCCTTTTTAAAGATTCAGGGTATGTTATGCTGTCAGTTTGTCTTGAAGAGGAACATATTAATATGGTTGGATTTAAGTTAGCCGGGATACTTCGTAGGTGTAGGGACTTCCTCGAGGAAGTTGCTGTGCTGACAGTTGATGGTTCACCTCACTGCGTTCAGTTACACTTCATGGTTGAGGAAGCCTTCAAAGTAACGGGGCTTGAAGGTGATATACGAAGGAAGCATTTCGTCATCGTTAAGGGGGAGGGCGTGGTCGAGGTTCCGAAGGAGAGTGTTAAGGTAGCTAGGTACTTGAGCAAGGTATCTAAATTAATTAAGCAATGCAAGGGTTAAGTGTCGAAGAATATTCTAATTGAGTCGAACCTTTATTATCATTAGCTAGCTATGTAAATTGGGTGAACTTTTGACCTCATTAGATGAAGGCCTGCTTCAATGGGCGGTTGATAAAGCCCTGGAAGCTGGCGCCTCCTACGCCGAAGCCAGGTATCAGCGCGACGTCACGTCAGGCGTAATCCTCAGGAACGCACGCACTGTCGGTGTCGGTAGCGAGGTGCGTGAAGGTATCGGGGTACGGGTAATAGTTAATGGGTCACTAGGTTTCGCCGCAACGAACACCCTAAGTAGGGAAGGCGTTGAACGCGCTGTCATGGCGGCAATCACTAGGGCTAGGGCCACAGCAAGTCTCAGAAAAACGCCGATAGAGTTCAGCGACGAGAGGGTTGGAAGGGCATCCTACGAGGTCGCCGTGAAGAGACCCCTAGGCGACCTGACGGCTGAGACACTCACAGAACTCGGCAAGAAGCTCACCGAAACAATAAACTCGTCGGTAAAGGAAGTCAAGGTTCCTGCCGTGATGTTCCAGGCCGGTACGCGTCTTCAGGAGAAGTTAGTGATTAACTCGGACGGTGCAGCAATTCACTCAGTCGTTCCACGCGTAACGGCATTCATTAACTTCGTCCTAGCTCACCCACAGAAGGGAACGCTTCAGAGAACTATCGAGAAGGAGGCTTCCGGAGGCGCGGAACTCATTGATTCGTGGCGCCTAGAGGAGGTCGTGAGTGAGGAGGTAAGGAACCTAGAGAAAGTATTCCTTAAGGGTGTTGAGCCACCGAAGGAACCCATTGACGTCGTCGTTGGTTCAGAGGTCGTCGGCCTACTCGTGCATGAGTCAGCCGGGCACCCCATGGAGGCTGACAGGATACTCGGGAGGGAAGCCGCGCAGGCAGGCGAGTCATTCGTCAAGCCGGACATGATAGGTAAGTATAGGATAGGGACGAAGTACGCCACCGTCATCGAAGACCCCACGATACCGGGCAGTAACGGTTACTACCTCTTCGACGACGAGGGCGTCCCGGCCAGGCCCAGGTACCTCTACAAGGAGGGCATCATCTACGAGCCCCTCCACAACAGACACACGGCGAAACTCATGGGCACCTCGAGCAACGCCGCAGCCAGGGCAATGGATTACGCCTCAGAACCCATCATAAGGATGAGCAACACGTACCTCAAGCCAGGGGATATGAGCTTCGAGGAACTAATAGAGGACATCAAGTTAGGGGTGTTCATAAAGTCCTACATGGAGTGGAACATCGACGACATGCGGTGGAACCAGAGGTACGTGGGCCTCGAAGCGTACATGATAAGGAATGGCGAGTTAGCCGAGCCCGTAAGGAACCCGGTGCTCGAGATCACTACCAAGGGCTTCTACAGCAACATTGTGGGCGTCGACAAGCACCTGAGATTCTACCCAGGAACGTGTGGGAAGGGCGAACCACCGCAGGGCGTCCCCGTATGGTTTGGAGGGCCGGACGTGAGGTTAGCTAAGATAAGGTTGGGGGTGATTGCGTGATGGTAACCGCGCTCGAGTTAGCGGAGTCCGTACTCAAGAGACTCGAAGGAAGGTTTGACGACGTGGCGGTCCTAGTAAGGCAACGCGACTACGTGATGGTTAAGCTATGGAACACTGAACCCTCAGTTACGCAGTCATGGATCGATGCCAAAGTATCGGTGCTGGTGTCGAGGAACGGCAGGGTGTTCTCAACGGAGCTCTCCGTGAGTGACCCGGACGCAGTCGACAATGCGTTAAGAAACGTTGGTGAAATCCTAACTAAGCTAGAGCCTTCTGAGATCTACGCCCCACTACCCGAGCCAGCAGAGTTCAAACCCCTTGAGGGGTTAGTGGATCAGAACGTCCTTAAGGCCATGGAGGAACCCGGCAAGTACGTGGAGGAAATGATTGACGCCGCACTCAAGGAGGGCGCGGAGAGAGTAGCCGGCACACTAGTATTTGGCCGCATGACTAAGGCACTAGCCACGAACAAAGGATTCAGAGGGATGGAGGAGGGCACGGAAGTTGAGGCGTACTTGAGGGCATTTAAGGGTGAGTTCAGCGGTCACTGGGCCCACGGGAGCAGGGCGCTGGATGTCAATGCGTTAAGGGAGGTGGGGAGGCGTGCAGGGATGTACGCAACCGTAACAAACAGTAAGGCGGACTTCACGCCAGGTAAGTACGACGTCATCCTATCACCGTTAGTGGTCGGGAACCTAATCGACGCGATAGGCTGGATGTCCTCAGCCATGGCGGTAATGATGGGCTTCTCAATGTTCATGAAGGTCAAGCCAGGCGATAAGGTAGGCTCGGAAGCCGTAACCATAATTGACGCGCCAAGAGACACGGAATTAGCCGGATCAACAGCCTTCGACGATGAGGGTGTACCAACCAAGGACAAACCAATAATCAAGGACGGCGTCCTCGTAAACATCCTGCACAATACAGGCACAGCAAAGAAGATGGGCACGGAATCAACAGGCAACGCAGGATGGTTATTCCCGACCCCATGGAACCTACACGTGGCTCCAGGCAACGTCAAGAGTGAAGAGGAACTAATCAGCGAATTAAGGAATGGCGTAATAATAACTAACAACTGGTACACCAGGCTACAGAACTACGTTGAAGGAATATTCTCAACCGTAAGCAGGGACGCCGCACTACTCGTGAAGAACGGCGAGATCGTGGGTCACCTAGGAAGGATAAGGATTGCGGACAGATTCGCTAATTTACTATCAAATTGGGAACTAGCAACCAAAGAAACACACAAGATAAGGTGGTGGGAAGTAGAAACACCAACTAAGGCACCCTACGTACTAATAAGACAAGTAAACCTAACGAAACCGTTCATCTAAAACTAGGGTAAGGAAAAAACTCAATTTCCCTTTTCCCCTCACCAGCTTCAGACTTTAACCTTTGAATAGTGTTTTTAAATAATGTTCCGTTTCCCCTAGTGTTAAAATAAAATTTACATCATGTTGTAAAATATTTGTTTACGTCTTGTTTTATTCACTTTTGCGATTTAAGCCTCTTTTCTCTGAATAGCCTAGTGCTGAAGTATCTGGCGGCGTAATCGGGGAGTATGGTTACTACCTTGGCACCTTCGGGTAGGTTGTACTTCCTGGCGACCTTTATTGCGGCGACTACGTTAGCGCCTGCGGAGATGCCTACTGCCAGTCCTTCCTCCCTGGCTAGCCTTTTAGCCATTTCTATGGCTTCATCGGATGATACGGTGACGAAGTCGTCCAGTAAGTGCTTGTACCTCTTAACGATGTTGGGTACGAATCCGTCGCCAACGCCCTCGATCTCGTGGCGTCCCCAAGGACCTTCCTCACCCTTGTGGAACCAGTAGTAGGCCACGGGGCACTCAGCTGGCTCGGCACCAACTATTATTGTCTTGGGGTTGGCTTCCTTGAGCCTCTTAGCAACACCCATTAAGGTGCCGCCAGTGCCTACGTGAGCTACGAAGGCGTCAACCTTACCCAGCTGCTCTAGAATCTCTTTGCCAGTGGTTTCGTAGTGGGCTTCCACGTTGCCCTCATCGTCCCACTGGTCCAGGGCTAGGTACTTGTCCGGGTTCTCCCTCTCTAACTTCTTAGCGTACTCTAGGGCACCTCCAGCGTCTGACTCACCGCCTGGGGTAGTGATTATCTCCGCGCCGTAGAGCCTCATTAGAAGGAATCTCTCCTCACTCATCTCCTCCGGAATGACGATTATCACCTTATACCCTAGGGCAGCACCCATCGCCGCGAACGCTATGCCGGTATTGCCTGTGGTCGCGATGACTAACGTCATGCCGGGCTTGAGGCGGCCCTCGCGCTCGGCTCTCTTAATCATGTAGTAAGCCATCCTGTCCTTAACGCTACCCGTTGGGTTCATGAACTCGCATTTGCCCCAGATCTCGGCCTTCACGTCCTCGGGAATAACCTTCCTGAGCCTTATGACGGGTGTGTCACCCATTATGTCCGCTATAGTGTAACCAACCTTTCCGGCCAATATGGGTCCCACTCATGAAGTGGTTTAAATGTTAAATACCCTGCTTAACGACCTCACGAAATATCCTCCGTACAATAAAGGCATCAAGGGTGGGCTCCATTTTAAAATATATAACCTTTGTGAAAACAAACGTCCTACTCATTAACAATCTTTATATAAACGTATCACGCGTAATAACTGCTTATTCACTATCAAATTAACCATTACGAGTAACCTGATTGAGTGAATTATGGTGCTTCAGACGTGCCGTACTCGCCGGAGAACTCGTCACCGACGTCTTCTTCCTTCCATGCTTTCGGGCATCCTTTCCCATACCTTATGACCGGGCCTGGGAGCCTTGAGAGTAACACGACCCTTGAAGGCACGGAGCGTGATACTACGGGGTAGCTCAGCTCTTGGGAGAGTTTCCTCGCGAATTCCTCAACATCCTTCATTGAGGGCATGTTCTCCCTGCTGAGCCTCTCGGTGGAGCCCCCGACATGCATGTAGGCTTTAACTTCGATGAATGTTGGTTGTGCTTTGTCAAGAAGCTTAGCGAATCCCCTAACGTCTTCCTCACCCATGTTGAAGCCTTTCACGACAGTTACCCTAATGACGGTTGGGCATGAGAAGGAAGGCAGTAGTTGCAGGGTCTCCAGGGTTGCTTCCCACGCCCTAGGGGTTAGGGGTCTGTTGAAGTACTCGTACATCTCCCTATTCCAGGCTTCAATAGAAACGTACAACTGTGTTGGCTCAACGTCAAGTCCCCCTAGTATGTCTGGTCTTACCCCTCTAGTCACTACGAACGTCGTTAGTCCGCGCCTGTGGAACGCCTCTAGCAGGTCGCCGAAGCGCGGATACATTAGTGGCTCACCGGTGAGGGATATGGCGACGTGCTTCGGGTCGTTAGCCTCCTCCCATAACTTCCTTGGAGCCCTATCCTTATACCCGCTCACGGTTCTTCTATGCTCCTTAATCGCTAACTCAGCAAGCACGTCCGGGTCATCCACGTAAGGTAATCGCGTGAGTTCACTTCTCTTAAACCCCATATCCTCAGGCCTCACCCTCCAGCAGTGGAGGCACGCGTTCCAGCACCAGAGTATTGCTGGACTGAACTGAACGCACCGGTGGGACTCTATCCCGTAGAACTTGCACTTGTAGCAGAACCTGCCTTCAACTAATGCGTTATGCACCCACAAGCACTTCTTAACTGCTGAGTGAGTCCCTATGACGTGATATTTTTGCTTCTCCAGCCTCTTAATGGCTCGCGTTAGCGGATCCCTATAGGTTACAGTGACTTCCGTGGACGTCATTGTAGTGCTAACCCCTCAACCATGAATGTGTTTCAATCCAACCCTTAAAAGCTACTTGAATAGTTTATGTCATAGTGAGTAACATGCCGCGTTCGGGTGTAGTATGTCACGGCGACTGCGATGGAATTATTTCGGCCTTCATATACATAAAGCACTACCTAATGGACTCATGGCCTAGGAACGTGTCAATGGTGTTTACTCAGCCATGGAGAGCTCAAATAGATGCTAGGAAGGTTGGGGAGAACCTAAGCGAAGTTGTTTTCCTTGATCTAGCTGTGAGTGAGGAATTCGCTAGGTACATAAAGCAGCTATCAGGGAAAGTAGGTAGGATAACGATTATAGACCACCACATGAGCTCTGACGAGCACGTGGAGGAGCTAAGTAACATCCCTAATATAAAGGTCGTATGGCGTAAGTCCCCCTCCTGCCCAAGGCTAATGAAGGAAGTACTAAAGCCACACATGAACCCTTACGAGGAATTCTTAGTTGACGTGGCCGACGTGTGCGAGGGTGGTGAAGCTAGGAGTGAGGATGCAGCTAAGGTAGCGGACCTCATCAAGCTCTCAATAGCCCGAAACCCAGGCGACTTAAGCTACATGAAGCACTTGGTCGAGGCTATGCTGGAGGGTAAGGACCTACTGAGTGACCCTGAGTTACTGAGTAGAGCCAAGATAGCTAAGTTCCTTCTATGGCGCTTACTTAAGATCATGAGTGAACGCTCGCTTGAGGTAGCGGCAACGAAGATCGTGGCACTGGACCTATCTGAATCAAGAATATACGCTGGCCTGCTAGGCATAGCCGCGACAGAATTTGCTAGGATGAGCAGGAAGGACGTAGTACTAATAAGGAGGGAGGAGGGGAAGGTAGTCGTCACGGTTAGAACCCTTAACGACAGGGCTTACAGAATATGTCGTGAACTAGCGGCGAGGCTCAAAGGAAGATTCGGAGGTCACGCGGAAGCGGCCTCAGCCACGCTCCCAGACATGAGCTTAGGTGAAGCAATGAAGCTGGTTTCGGAGGTAGTTAAGAGTGTGCCAAGGGAGGTCAGAGGTAATAGGGTGCGTAGAACGCACTGAGATACCCAACATCATAAAACGGTGGTTTAGGGCAGCAACAATTGTTCTCTCAGTTAAGTGCAGTATCGAATATGAAGGGAGGGCATCCAGCAAAGCCTCAAGCGCGTGGCGCTTAGTAATAATTAAGGAGGATGGCACACTCCTTATTCACGGGCCGGAGGGTCGGAACCCAATAAACTGGCAGCCGAAAGCCTACGTAACAGTGAAGGCGAAGGAAGACAAGATAGTCATTGAGGCCCTCCGAAGACACCCGAAAGAGATCCTCAAGATAAGCGTCGAGAGTGACGCAGACATAATGATAGTCAGGTTAGGGCACGGGAGATTCCTCCTTCACGGCACAGAGAAGGAGATAGTGGACTACATAGCTAAGAACCCGCACGTTGTGGAGGCTGGGGCGCAATTAGTGTCTCGTGAGGTAAGCACACCCCACGGAAGGATAGATGTTGTACTCCGAGCATCGACAGGAGACCTTATACTCGTTGAGGTTAAAAGATCCACCGCAGACATCGATGCGGTGTATCAGCTAAACCGGTACGTGAAGTACTACGAATCCCTAGGCATTAAGGTGAAAGGGGTGCTTGCGGCACCCGCGTTAAGCCCCGCCGCTGAGAAGGCACTCGCTAAGCTGGGCTTCAAGTACGTTAAGGTCACACCCCCTAAATGAGGTTGAGGCGCATGAGGCTGAAGTACGGCATGATAGATACGCATGTTCATCTGTGGGAATATGATGAACAAACAATCAACACGTACTGTGCTAACGGGAATCTACTACTAATGGCTGTATCAGACGATTTAGAATCATCGAGAAGAACCCTGGAGATTGCTAGGGGGTGTAAGAACGTGCTGGCAGGTGCGGGAATACATCCTTGGGAGGTCGGCAAGGCTAGCGAGGACGACCTTAAAGCAACATTGAGTCTAGTGCGTGAGGCGCACTTCATTGGTGAGGTAGGCTTAGATAAGCTCTTCGTGCCTAAGACCTTCTCAAAGCAGGTTAAGTTTTTCGAGGAGTTTGTAGAGAGCGCAGTGAGGCATAGTAAGATACTCTCCGTACACGCTGCCGGTGCGTGGAGCGACGTGCTTGAAGTGCTGAGAAGTGCGGGCGTTAAGCTAGCTGTGATACATTGGTTCACAGGCCCACTACACCTCCTAAAGGTGATAGAGGACTCAGGATACTTCATAGGTGTTAACCCGGCGATAATGGTTCAGAATAAGTCACGGAAAGTGGTTAAGGCAGCACCCTTATCCCTACTGCTCACCGAGTCAGACGGGCCGTATAAGTACAGGGGCATGAAGCTAGGACCGGAACTCATTCCAGAAACGATAAGGATTATTGCAGAGTTGAAGTCAGTGAATCCTGACGTTGTTTATGAGGCAATACGTAGTAATGCTGAAAACCTACTTACGCGCGCGGAGATTATGCCTAGCTGATGATTAATGACTATGGCTGCCAAGCCTAACGGGCTGTGAGGACACACGCAGGCTCTGAAGTCAATTAATTTTTACTTACTTCACACTCATTACAAGGTGCTTTATTCGTGCTAGGAAGACCTCCGAGAATCGCGGCTGTAGGAGCAGGAATGTGGGGGCGTAACATCATTAGAGCGTTAAAGTACCTCGAGGCTGAAGGCGTACTGGAACTCGCCGCTGTTGTGGATGTGCGTGAGGATGTCGCCAAGACAGTGGCACGCGA
>JALVVU010000170.1 GCA_027023255.1 Desulfurococcales archaeon | reverse complement strand
TGATAAGATTTAATCTAAACGTAAATGAAGCGAAAAATTACATTGTGAAAATAGTTACCTCAACAGGTAATGTTTTACCTGGGCAGCCATCCCCGTTAAACAATTTAGTTCCACCGACGACTTACGGTGGCGGCTTAGGCTGGATGGGCATGTTCATGCCAATATCGGGGTTTAAGTTAATAGGGTATGATGAGATAGTGAAGAATTCCAACATAACGTTAATTAGAGGGAGCAACTACGTTCTGTATGATGGTACTTTCTCTAAGTCATTCATTTGGGACGACCCTGAACACCCGGGATTCTATATGGTGACTATCGAAAAGAGTTTCGGTGGTTCATGGGATGTTTATACGGGCTTTTTAGGTACGTATCAATTCTATTCCTCTGGTTTCTGGAGTACAACATATAACTACGTAAATGGAACTTATGTGAATAAATACACATGTGATTCATCATTTAATCCAGTAATTGACACACCTAGCAGTTACCCAGGCTGCAGACTTGCGTACTCTGGTATATTGGTCAATGAAGATAACTCCACAGGTGCTATAAGGAAGGAGGATATGGATCATAATGGTGTTCCTGAATTAGTCCTTGACACAATAAACAACAATAATAACTGGTATGAGACCTACGCACTGAAGGTAGTGATCTCCAAAGACATAACTAATGCGGATTATATTAGAGTGTCAACTAAGATTAACTACTATTGGAAAATGCTCTTTAGAGGGTCCGTTGACTTAGCTGGCATCAGAAAGTTAAGAATTGCTATGATAGCTATCTACAAACTAGATAAAGCTACAGGTAGGTGGGTTTTCACGCATTACAAGGACTTGATATTCTCTACAGCTAAACCCAGGACATTTAGCTTCGACGCTATCTTCCCGGTAAACAGGTCAGATATTTACAGAGTGGCCGTATTCCTGTACGATCCTTACACGGAAGTGATAGATCCTTCAGATAACGGTGAGGGAGGGGTGGAGTTTAGAGTAGGTTTGGAGTACGTACTTGTTGAATGGGGTATTAATAACCCATATTTCAAGAATCTCCCGACGGTCTATCTGCTGGCGCTAAACAATTATGCTGCCCAAGGAATAGGTGGCGGGAACGTGACTGAGGATCTCCAGAAACTAGTGTCACTGGTCAAGGATAAGCTCCTCTCGGTTGGTATATCCAACTATATAGTCATAAATAATGAGAGCCTACTTGATAGCCTGTTAATCAACAACCCACCCAAAAACGCGATCGTGATAAACCTGCATGGAATGCAATCCCCAATAAACCCTGCAACGGTGATGGATTATGTCAGGAACGACGGGTGGATCTGGGTCAACATAGTTGGTGCTCCACCAGTATATCCCTCAAACCTTATAATAGATACCTCGAGCAACGTTACAGCAGGTACTGGTGCTAACTGGGACGACATGGTGAATGCTTTCAACTTATATAACCTACAGGAAAGTGTGTGGAGCAATTATAGCATCATAGCCCCTCCAAATGCTAACCCAACGTACGTATTCTACATAAATGCCAGCACAAACAGAATAATTAGTGCAGCATGGGCTGAAGGTAATGGATATATAATAATCAACTCGTTACCGCCGATTGACTGGACAGGTAAAGATCCGCACGGAACAAGCCCAGATTTCGACGCTACGCTAGCGGTGTTTACAGCACTCTATATATGGTTGCTAACTAACTCAGGGTAAGATTCTTGAGAACCCGCTGTTAGATTTCACCAACACCTATTTCCTTAAGCACAGCTCTTGGGTTTACGTAGTATTTCTGTACGTACGTTGCTACCTCCCGGTAGGATCTGATGCGGTTTGCAGCTAGCCACTCCAGTATGGCTTTCCTTCGCGCTATCTCCTCTATGAGGTTCTCCATTGGTTTGCCAGTTAGCTCGCTAATTTTCTTTAGGACTATGCTATCGCTTAATTTTAAGCTGAAGGTGTCGCGTATTGGGTCCCACCTGGCTATTTCTTTGTATTTCTCGTAGTCCTCGATTTCCCAGATGTTCGTTATTCTCCTGGCTGGTCTGGGCCTGCCGGTTTCATCTGTTCTGACGACCCGCTTTATTACCATGGCGACGTTTATGAGTGGTATGTATGATGGCGGGATATTCATTGGTGGGGATGTTAATCGCTTAACCGCGGCATCTATTGATTCCGCGTGCAGTGTGGTCATACCTGAATGGCCCGTGTTATGCAGTAATATGGGTACGTCACCTCCGAAGAATGACTCCGTGTTCGGTACTGAAATGTCGTAAACATAACCCTTATACGGTTCTTTGCGTATTTCCCTAACTTCTGCGATAATGAGGTTGCCGTTCATGAAGTTCTTCACTTTAGTTATTAAGTCCCTAACTTCAGGTGTAAGTTCCCCTCTCCTCATGATCCATTCGAGGATTTCGATTACCTTAGTCTTCGATAGGTACTTTCTTCTCTTAATGTAGGTCAGCCTAAACGGCATGTTCTTCGCATGTGATTTTTCGATGAGTCTTAATATCGCCTTGGCCGGTATTTTTTCTGATGTGTTAGGTTTCCTGTAGTATGTATCGAAGTATATGTTAACCGTATAGTATGTTTTTCCAGCGTTTTTCCCTGTTCCTCTCTCTACTTGGAGGGTAGCGTAGAAACCGTTGATCCTAGCTAACCATACTAATTGATGCGCTAAGCTAAGTGATGATGTAGTGTAAGATGTGTATCTTCTCTTTAGTGTTCTTCTGGCGTCGGCCTTGAGTCCTTCGAAGAATGCCTTAACTACGGAGGCTGGCGCTTCCCACATTACTTGTGGTATTCTCTTCTCTTGCCTCGTTCTTCCAAGGATTTTCGCGAATAGTTCCGCTAATAGTGTGTTGTTATAGAAGAACATGACGTAGGTGCCCCTATCCTGCACGTATGGCTCTATACCGAACTTCTCCTTCATGATTCTCCTTACTCTATCAGCTATTGATTGCTTCTCTGACTTCCCGAACGAGAATATGAGGACGCTTCCTTTCCTCCTGTATACTGAGCCATCGGCGAGGTAAGCACCGAATACGAATGCGAGGTCCTCGTCTAACGTAATCACTGCAGGTATCTCTACGTTGCTTCTCCGCCTACGTAACTTGAGCTGCGTCCTGTAGCTCTTTTCTTGCTCTAAACGGAGATACGTGGCTAGCCTTATCGGGTTCTTCTTGACCTTATCTACAATGTATGCAGGAACGTTGTCGACGAAGTCCTTTTCAGGGTCTCCAACCTCTTCAATAACGTCGATTATTGGGTAACTCCTTCCATTATCCTGTGGATTAAGCCTTACGAATGATACCAGCAGTTCTCCCGGTTTCAACTCTTTGACGGGCTTCTCGACGATTTCCAAGCTTTCTGGGTCAAGAACAAATACGCTGTGGCTCCCTGTTGCCTTTATCTCGCCGCCTCCCTCGTATTTGATCACATAGATCTCATCGGTACTGTGCCTGAGGACGTATTTGATGGGTTTCCAGGCGGTCCTGAAGCCTTCGTGAGAGAGGACGAAGTACCCACTAATTTCCTTAGCGATCCTTTCCTCCCCTTCCCTGTAGAAGGAGTCGATGAATCTACCAATTGGTACGAGGGACGTGTTGCCATTTAAGTCCTTAATTAGTACGGGTGTGTCCCACGAAACACTGGCGATTGCTTGGAAGAGGACGTATGCTTCCTCACCTCTGACCTCACCCACTATGATTACGTCGGGTCTGTACCTGAGTGAGACCTTAACTAGGTGGAATAGCGTTATCTCACCTATGCTTCCTGTAGCTAGGTACGAGGGCCTGGAAACAAGCTGTACCCAGTTCTCCTGCGGTAACCTCAGCTCGGGTGTGTCCTCTATAGTCACTATCTTGTATGTGGGTCTGAGGAGGTTAGCCATGGCGTTCAGCGTGCTGGTTTTCCCAGCACCGGTAACTCCAAGTATGAGTGTTGTCATCTTGTAGTCCATGGCTAGCCAGAAGTAAGCAGCTATCTCAGGGGATATTGTTCGGTAATCTATTAAGTCAATGATGGTTATGGGGTCAGCCCTGAATTTCCTTATGGTGAACGTGGAGCCCTTCGTTGACACTTCTTTCTGGAAGGTAGCAGCAACTCTATGCCCTCCCGGGAGTATCGCATCAAGTATTGGGTATGCCACAGATATGTGCTTCCCCGCCATGTGTGCCAGCTTAAGAATATATTCATCCAATTCTTTCTCAGTACGGAAGACGATGTTTGTGGGGAGGGACTCAAACTTCCTGTGCCATACGTATACGGGTATCCCCACACCGTTACATGATATATCCTCTACGTTCGGATCTCTGAAGATAGGGTCCAAAGGACCGTAACCTAATAGGTCTCGCTCAACATAATAACTTATCTTAGCCCAGGAAAGCCCAGGTGTGCGACCTAACCTAATTTGAAAGAGGCGGATTGCCTTACGAGCGTACTTTATTAGGTACTCCCTAGCGTCAGTTATTTCTTCAGGCGGCTCCAATTCCCATGTAATGTAATCTATAACCTCCTTGTACGTTTTAAGCTCCGTTTCATTCATGCTTACTTCCTCAACGTTGTATACTATCTTTCCTGTCTTCGGATCCTCAACTATGAAAGCATATGCCCACGGCTCGTAGAGGGGATACGAGGCCAGTAAATGCCCCCTACCGCTAAGAAACGTACGCGTTCGCACTGTTAACCTGGGGGCTTCTCTTTCCTCAACAACTTCCTCTATTCTCTCTTCGGGCTCTTTTCTTCTTTTCAGTTTTAGGCGGAAACCACGGAAAATACCTTTCAAGATGTTCACCCAGGCTTCAAGGCCTCATAGATCCCTTATCATTCATGTTTTATATATTCTGTCCACTAATTACGACGTGGTACTGCCGTAGTGTGTTTCCTTAATGAAGGATCTTGAAGCAAGGGCTTAACGCTTTGGATACGCCTGTCAAGGATCGCTAGGTGTTTACTTAAAATCTGTAAGGAATTTAATTTTACTGTATTGGTAGCTTACATAATTCTTATGAGTATGTTCTTAGGTAATCCATCTATGTATATTGCAGTAAGTTTTACCTCAATGTCCATTCCTCCTAGGACATCTAAGTCTTTCTTGATCGCCTGAAGTTGAGTGATTTTATTGTTGAGCATCTCAACGACCTGCTCTAGGGCCGATACTTCCTGCTCTGCTGTAGGGTTCATTATTAACTTAATGGTTTTGAGTTCAACAACATTTGACTGTGTACTGGCTGAGGTTGCAGCCCCTAATTTGCTGAGTATGGACTTGATCTTTCGTTCCTGCTCTACCTTCACACGGAGTTCCTCTAGCCTTCTTAGAAGCTCTCCTAACTTTCTGCGCATTTCGCTTAGCTCGTCATCTACGCTCTTTATGAATTCACCGATACTGTTAAATTCACGTACGACGATTGACACTATTCAACACCGTGAAAAGTAGGATTGGAATTGCTTAATAAGCTTTAGTTTAGAGGGGTTTAATACATAACGATCTTTTCAAGGTTATGGAGGTAACGAGAGGTATGAGAGCTACGGTACCAATAGCGGACGCGCATGCGCATGCCTCACCGCTGGGGCTGGGTGCTTTCCGCGTTAGTAAGAAGTTCAGAGAACATGGAGGCTGGTTCATAGCCCTAGTCTCGCTCCCACCGCAACACTATGGCTTACCTCAAACGCTGGAAGGTGCTATCAAAGCCATTGAATTGCATGTAAGGCAATGCGATGAAGCTAGGGAAGCCGGTGTTAGGGTCGCATGCATTGCGGGGGTGCATCCGGCATTCATTGATCATTTAATCAAGAGGAGTGGAGGTAGTGCCTCAAACGTAGTATCATTCGTGCGTGAAAACGTAATGGAATTGCTGGCGAGGATGATTGACGAAGGTAAACTTCAGGGGATAGGGGAGTTCGGTAGGCCGCACTACAAGAGCATACCTGAGTCCTTCGCGGCTAATGACGCGTTGCTGTTAACGGCATTAGAAACTATTCGTGATCACGGAGGTGTCCTACACTTACACCTGGAGCAGGGAGGCCAAGTAACAGTAGAGTCCGTGGAAACCATGGTGAACTCTCTAGGAATGCGAAACACTAAGTCCGTGATCCTACATCACTCATCAACAGGCATGGCGCTTCACGCATGTAAGAAAGGTCTCAGTGCTACGATAGTAGGGAGGAGTGAGCCCCTAGTGCAGGCTAAGCGACTAGGTGCCCTATGCGTTGAGGCCGAAAGTGACTATATAGACGATCCCAAGAGGCCCGGAGTAGTCATGTATCCTTGGGA
>JALVVU010000169.1 GCA_027023255.1 Desulfurococcales archaeon | reverse complement strand
CGCAACACGCCCATTTCTATTAGCTTCCTTACGCGCATGTATACCGTCGACTCACCTAGATTTAGCATCCTCGCTATCTGACTGTAGGGAGTTCTAGCGTTTCTGAGGAGTACTGACAGGATCTTCAAGTCCGTGCTATCAACATTTCCAGGCATTATCGCCTCGCCTCACGCTCTTCGCACTTCTTACCGAACCTGTTCTCAATCACTACTATGGCTCCACGCCCTTCCTCACGAGCATCGATCATGGATAATCCGTTCTTAACGGAGTATACAGGAACTAAGCTCAGCAGGTTCAGTGCATCTAACTTAATTTCAACGCTGTCTCCACATTCTAAATCGCTGGCTAGTTCACGCATTAGGTCCCTTAATTTCGCCTCAGTACTTACTCTCCGCAATCGCGTTCCCTAAAGTCTATGCTTTACAGAGGTTATTAATGAGGAGTATATCCACTTATTTAAACGCGGACACGACTTCTATGCGGGTGCGCTGAACCGTGTTCAAGGATCTTTTCGAGCTCATAAAAGATGCTAGCTCAGCCCTAAGGAACGTTGTTCATAGAACACCACTAACCTATTCAACATACTTCTCGAGGTTAACGGGAAAGAATGTTTATTTGAAGCTAGAGAACTTACAGAAAACCGGGTCCTTTAAGGTTAGGGGGGCCTACAATAAGATTCGGTCATTAATGCCGGAAGCCCGTGAGCGGGGCGTGATAGCGGCATCGACAGGCAATCACGCTCAGGGCGTGGCGTACGCGGCGAGGGAATTAGGTGTTAAGGCAACGATAGTTATGCCTGAGACCGCCCCACCCTACAAAATCATCTCAACAAGATCCTATGGGGCCGAAGTATTACTTCACGGTAAAGTATATGACGATGCTTACAGGAAAGCCGTTGAGATCAGCATGAAGACCGGTGCTTACTTTATACATCCCTACGATGACCCGCTAGTCATAGCTGGTCAGGGAACCATCGGGCTCGAGATAAGTGAGGATCTGCCGCAGGTTGATGCCGTCATTGTCCCGGTGGGGGGCGGCGGGCTGATATCAGGTATAGCGATCGCATTGAAGAACGTAATCGGTGATCACGTTAAGGTCTACGGTGTGGAGCCCGCAGGTGCGCCGAAGCTTAAGGAGGCGCTGACACGCAACGCTCCCGTAACTATAACGCCCTCACCTTCACTGGCTGATGGCGTAGTCACTAAGGGCGTAGGTAGGCTAACTTTTCGCATCATGAAGGAGCTAGTGAGTGATGTCATACTAGTTAGCGAAGATGACATAGCTAGGGCGATGTACTTAATGCTTGAGAGGGCTAAGCTACTCGCTGAGGGTGCCGGCGCGTTACCCCTTGCGGCGCTACTGAGTAATCCTGATGCAATCGAGGGTAAGAACGTCGTTGCTGTAATTAGTGGGGGGAATGCAGACCTAACAACGCTTTACAGAGTGATTCTACGGGGTCTAATGGTTGAAGGGAGGATAGCTAAGGTTACGTTAATGCTTAAAGACGTGCCTGGCACCCTAGAACGTGCCTTAAAAGTACTCTCACAACTCCGGTGCAACATAATAGATGTGAGGCACGACAGGTTAAGTCCGGAAATACTGCCAGGGTACGCACGTGTGGAGGTACTCATAGAGGTTCCAGACATCGAAA
This sequence comes from Desulfurococcales archaeon, assembly GCA_027023255.1. Classification (GTDB taxonomy): domain Archaea; phylum Thermoproteota; class Thermoprotei_A; order Sulfolobales; family NBVN01; genus WAOL01. The sequence continues at coordinate 22,852 of JALVVU010000169.1, read as the reverse complement.
CGTTGAGAATCTTGAAGAAGGAGTTAACAGAACAAGGTGTCAAGGTGATTCACTAATCATGACCCAATGCTTCAGCGTCAAGTTAATCATAAGCCCGCCTCCAGAGCTGTCATCGGAGCTACCTCAGGTGCTTAGAGAGCTCAAGAGGAAACTCGCGAGCCTAAGTGAATGCCGTTGCAGTGGCGGGTCCTACCTCTATGTGTGTGCGTGCCACGAAACCTTGCTAAAAACGTTACTCGTGCAAGCACATGAAGCCCCCATACTTAGGGGAGGAAGTGTGTCAGGAGGACCAGCTATTGAGATGGTATTGACGTCAGGTAATCCCCATGACCTTGTTCAGGTTCTTGAGGTAGTGCTGGAAACCATTAAGGAGCATGGGCTTCCCTACACCTTCACCGGTTGAGCACCCGTTAAGAAGTCAGGCATGGGAGTCCACATCATCTTGGGCTCAGATCCTGCCTTGGACACATCATCCTCAAGGACTAATGCTGTTATGTGGTAATTAAACATGGACTTACAACACATTCCCAGACAAGGCTACCTGCATTTTAAGTCATACCCATGAATAAGGTAATGTTCCCGACTATGAGGGAAGACATTACCGGTATTAGAAAGACCGCGTCAGCCACACCCATACCCCCTATAACCACTTTCCTCGCTTTATAGATCGCTGTATTCCTTAGGTTGATGATGTCTATGCCTACTAGAGCTGCTGGGACTGACGACGTGAACGTAGTCATAAATGCTGAACTAGGTTCCACTAGTCCTGCATAGACTGCGGAAAGCATTGTAAGCACCGTGACTACCACTCCAGTGACTATGGGCACCCCTAACCCTTTCCCCCTTATGAAGAGGGTTAACCTGTTATACGCGACAAGGAGGAAGAGGGTAAGCATTAACCAAGCACTCAAGTTTAGAGTGCCTTGGAGTAGCATTACGGCGACGCCTAGAGCCGTGAATACTAGAGGCACAAACACACCGGCAACATTAACCATGATCTTACTCTTGTACGATATACTGAAATCCACTTCCTGGTGTAGTAACTCTCCATCTACGTCAAGCACCATCGGCTTCACTACTCTCTCCCTAATGTAGCGTTCGCAGATCATCACGTTCCTCCCAACTAACGCGTAGGCAAGCACCACTGTTAGTCCAGCATAATAAGGAAGGGCCCGAACATCTATACCTAACACGGAGTAGTAGGAAACAAAGAATAACGATAGTAGTGCTGATAACGCCACTTCATACGTCGTACGCACCTCCCCCACCATAGTTAAGGTTGCGCACCCTACATCATTTTAAGGTGTTGCCCACAACAGTTATTTCAGCAATCACCAACATAACGTTTAGGTGCCCAGGCATGCTTCAAACACTTAGCGCCTTGATCGATGCCATGGACTTAGCCGTGTACTCCTACGTAAAACCCGGAGCACCTCACAGGTACTCCACATGCTACGGTGACTTACACGCATATATAGCAACATTAACATCAGCGCTATCCTCCTATGCTAGGGCTCATGAACTCGGAACCGACATAGCTCGAGGAAGGGCAAGCCTGAACAAATCAGGGGTCGGCGAGTTAATTAGTAACGCTATTAGAGATAACAGGAAGAGAGTCCCGGAACCCCCTATGCTTGACTACCACCTAATAATGATACCTGTGGTCGTAGCCGCCGCATACTCAATGAAACTCGACGGTAAAGTCACCATCAACACCTTCGCGAAGGGGTTAAAGGGACTATTAATGTATAGTGGGCCTGATGACACCTTACTAGTCTATGAGGCTCTGAGAGGCGTTAGCGGTAGGCTAGGTAGGGCTGTAGCGTTAAGCGATTTAACACCAGGACGCATAAGAATGGAGAACATGAGCCTGTTGGATCTGCTTGACGCCATAGGTAAGAACTACGCTACGCTAGCATACTTCGCAAGACGTCACACCAGCTTAGCTGAACTAGCAGAGAAGTTCATAGACATGCACCTGAAGGGGTTCAGCCTAAATAGCGCGGCCGTAACCACGTACTCCATACTATTAAAGGACATAGCCGGAATTCAGTACTCACCAGCAATAAAGAGCAGAGATGACTTCCTGAAACTCCTGAAGCTTGATAGAGAAGTGTGCAAGAAAGGGAAGTTCGATCATTTAATACCTCTCCTCTCAGTCCCTCTCTTCATAGGAATGCTGAGCATATCATAAAACACGCCTGACTTTAACTTTCTCCTTAACACAATTACATGTAGACCTCATAGAGTTTTAGAAACTCTCTATACCTCCTTACGAGCCTTAGTAGTTCCTTATTCACGAAGATAGGTAGTGTCGCCATACCCCCTAGGAAACCTCCCACGTGGGCCCAGAACGCCACCCCCGCTGAGCTCCACAGGGTCAACCCCATTATGAGTTGATATAGGAACCAAATGAATATGTAGAATTCTGCAGTCATCAATATGGGGAAGAAATAAAATATTGCGATTATCCTCGCCCTAGGGAATAAGATTAGGTACGCACCCAGTACCCCGCTGATAGCTCCCGACGCACCCACCGATGGAATTAACCAAGGCAATATATACTCCTGAACCTTACTTAGTAGGTATGAAGAAGGTAGAACTGCTACGCTTAACGTGTTAAAGATGTTCGCTATTATACCGCATATTATATAGAATGCTAGAAATCTCGCCCTGCCCATAACTCTCTCTACGTCTCTTCCGAAAACGTAAAGGAAGAGCATGTTGCCCAGTAAGTGAAGCATGTTTGCATGCAGGAACATCGATGTGAAAACCCTGTAGAATTTCGTAGGATCGAGTATGTCCGAAGGGTACGTACCGAGCGCTTTAAGGACATCATCGTAGCTATTAAAGCCGAACGCTTGGTAGGCTAGTGAGAGTACTAGGTATACCGTAACGTTCACACCTATTAATAAGTACGTAATTACGGGAGGTCTACCTATACTCTCCGGTATTTCCTCAAGGCTTACTGGTAGCCCCAACGTTACCACCGATAAACGTTAACAGAGTTCTTCTAGGTCTTGCCTCAATAAGCGTTATTCCCTTCCTAGCAGGTAGTGAGACATTATACACGCGTACGGAATCGAGAAGCGCCTCAACTTTCCTGGCGTTATGCGCGTGCGCGTGGATCACTATTTCTGGTTTGACCTCACGTATGACTCTCTCCATGTCTCTCGAACCCATGTAGGGGTAAACCTTCTCCGGCTCGCCCTTCACGGTAAGGAATGTTGGGGCGTAGTGTGAGATCAGTATAACCATGTCAGAGTACTTCCTCACCTCCGTTACCAGCTTCTTAATTATCTTAGGTCTTTCTTTATACACGATCTCCAGTTCAGGCTTATGCCTTCGTTGCCAGAACGTAAGCTTCTCCAAAGCCCCGCGAGTGCCGACGAAGCCTACGCGAACATTGTTTAGTGTGAGTATTGCTGGTGTATCATTAAGCCATATTACCTCAGGGTATCTTTTGAGGAATTTATTTTCTAGTTCATGGTATTCCTCATTACCGAAGACAGCCACTATTGGTATTCCGGGGAACTTCTCTCGAACCACCTTGAGTATAGGGTCTAAGTCATCAACCCTACCCTCATCAACCATGTCTCCCGCGAATATGAAAACATCTGGTTTGAAACCAACTATTGCTTTAAGGGAAGCGGTGAAAACACTGAAGTACCTACTGCCATGCACATCACCGACAGCACATATTTTCACTACAGTCATCTTCCCAACCTAAAGCATACTGTGTGTAACGGATTAAAGTTCTTAGCATGTTATTAGTGAGGTCTCCTTCTTCAGCTATTTCCCAGAGTGAACCTTATTAAGTGACTATCAGTAGTAGGTGGGGTGTAGGGTATGAGCACACCGAAAGGCATAACTGCGGGTGGGCACCTGGGATGGGCTACGAAGAGGTGTGCTATATGCAATAGGCGAATGATCGTTGGGAAGGACGTTATTTACTATTGCCCCAAGTGCAGTAAGGGAGACGAAGGGGTTTACTTCTGTTCTGGCGACCACAGAGCACTCCACGGAAGATGCCCATACTGCGGAACAGAGTTGAAGCCCCTAATCTAAAAAATAAGTCAATGTTTAAGGAAGGAAACACATTATATGAACCACCCCTTAGGAGAGTCAGCGGTTACCGGAGGCACTACCCTCAGTAATATTTTAAGGGAGGTTAATGGAATGCCCCTAGTAATGGAGCATACGGTCCTCAAGCACATTAAAGTAGTATGTATATTGGAAGGAGGTCTAACCGATGTTTACGGGGACTTACCAGGCTTACCTTCATGCTTCGACAAGTTAAGCTGTATCTCCATCGGTAGTGCTAAATCTTGCCTATCCAACTGGATAGAGTTGCAGAATATGAAGCTGCGATTCATGATCTCCACAGTATTCGGGGAGGATAGGGTTACGGGATTCCAGGTAGTGTCAAGCGAGAACCTATGCAGTAAGGACCCGGAAAGCATAGTGTTAAGCGTTCTTGAGGTTCTGGGTAAGTTATGTGAGTATGACGCCAGCTCTTTCATTAAAACTTGAGAAGAATATTTTATCAAAGCACGCACTTTTATTGTGGTCGGCACTCAATGATAAGGAAAGTTCTAGCTGAGGGGTTAACTGAGGAAAGTAAGCTAAAGGACATCATTGAATTAGTGGCTAAGAAGGTGGGTGCGAAAGCCTTGTTCAGCAAGACTGGTGACGCCTACTTCGTAAGTGTGGATTCCTCGGGGAAACATCTGCTTGACTTAAGAATTACGAAGCATGTCTGCGAGTTCTACCTAGAATGTGTTAATGCTGACTTCCTAGAGGTGCTGAATCTTGTAGGTTTTAACGACCTCTATGACGTACTTACGAAGCATAATGCCTTACCAACGAGGGTGGTTATCTCGAAATCAATAGCTTCAAGAAGCCTCTACATTCTCTTAGAAGGGCGGGAAGGCATTCCTAGCCTACCTAACATTCGTGTAACCATAAGAGAGGGCGAGGAGAGTGCTACGTCTAGTTACTGCAGGATATCTAGGGAGGAGAATACCTGTACCTTACTTAACGACCTGGTTAACCTAGGTAAGAAACTTTGGAAGGAATTCTTTGGAGTTCCTCAAGGAATCTCTTGCTGAATCTTCACTTACAGCCAACTACTTGAATTACGACCTTTCTCCTGTATCGCGGACCGTCAAGTTCGAAGACCATTATCTCCTGCCATGTTCCACGAATTACTTCCCCATTAACTATTGGGAACATTCGTGACGGTCCTATTATGGCTGATGCTATGTGGGCATGGGCATTATCGTCGATCATATTGTGTCTCCACCCACCTTCCTGCGGCACGTATCTCCGTACCCACTCAATATAGTCCTGAACGATATTGTGTTCATACTCATTAGCTATGACGGCCGCCGTAGCGTGAGGTACGAAGACCAGTACTAGGCCGTTCTTGATGCCGGACTCCCTTACAGCCTTAATCACTTCATCAGTTATGCGTATGAGCTCAAATCTCTTCTTAGAGGATACCGTCAGTACCTTAGTATATGTGAGACACCCGTTACTCAACGTGATCTACCATATTCACCCGTAGTTATGTCCTTAAATAAGGTGAGTCCCTTAATACTGATGCGTCTAGAACCTCAGATAATTAATAACCCGCACGTGATTACCCAGTATCCCCTACGTGATTACGTGGCAGTTATGTTATATGGAAGGTATTACCTGAGAATTACCTTAGGGACTTAGGATGACCTCCTTAACCATTACTCCAGGAAGGGCTAGCGATTATGAATATGCTGACGATACTGTAGTATGTGAGCTAGCATATAACCTCATGATAGCTGTCTCGTCAGCCAAGATTCTGGGCCAGCTAAACTACGGTGAATACTCAAGCGAGTTACTAACCATCGGTAAGGCTCTAGCAGGCGAGATCGCGTTATTGCTGTATACGGGTCATTACGTAGACGGTCTCGCAAATGAGTTGTCCGAGGCGATAAATTACGCTTGGATTGATACGTACAATGACCTGGAATTCCTAGAGTTACTTCACAGGGCAATAGAGCTAAAACAACTTATCGACAAGAATGCAGTCTCAAGCAAGCATGCGTTAGATCTTCTCAACCTAATGACGAGGGTGTTCGGGATAAACCTAAGCCATAGTGGCTCAACGCTACTCAGCAAAATATACCGGAACCCTGAACCGCGGTTAGTCCTCCAAATGTTTTGCACAGCATTAGTAGTTGCTTTAGGTGGTTTAAGTGAGGACGGGGGTAAGGTTGTCCAGAATTGAATCACTTGCGGAAAGGCTGATAGAGTTCACTGCTAGGCACGCTTCAGGCATACAGCTGGATATAGAGAAGCTGCAAGCAATAACCGGCCCTTCAATGCTTGATATAGCCTTAGGAACCATTGACGCCGTGGCTAAGGAAGCAACAAAAGTGAGAAGGGGGCTACTATACTGCGGGCTCTGCAACAAAGGACCTTATACGAAACGAGGAATGTACCTGCACTTGGTTAGGGTCCATAGGTATGAGCTAAAAGTAATGCTTTTAGACGAGCTTCAAGCACGGATAAACAAAGCACGCATGCGCTGAAGTACACCACATCTTGAAACCGGTCAAAAGGGATGGTTCCGATCACCTCTCACCATTGGAGTCACATCTCATCCCGGTCGTTAATTATGTTGTAGTTAGAAGTCAATAAAGTTGCGTTCTGAAACATCATCACCCAGTTCAGGAATAGGTAGAATGAGGGAGCCGGGAAACATGTGGGTGGTAGCCGGGCGGGGATTCGAACCCCGGTCACGGGGGATCTCCCCACACACATTGGGCCAGAGCCCCGCATCCTTGGCCGCTAGACGACCCGGCTCCGTTTTACACTCACTTTAACCTTGAATTTAAGGTTTTCTTCAACGACTGCCCCTGAGTTCTACTTAGCATAGAAATTGCCTGACAGGAAGTTTATAGAAATAGTGCCGCCGCGGGGATTCGAACCCCGGACCTCCGGATCTCCCAGGGCGGGCCGTATGAGTCCGGCGCTCCACCAGGCTGAGCTACGGCGGCACCAATAAATGGCTATATTGCTAGTTTTTTAAGCTTTAACGCCTTGAGTCTCTCTAAAGACCATTTAGGATTCGTGTTCTTAGACACACAAAGTTGCACAAGTGACTAGTGTTTAAGGGGAGGGAGAAACGGCGGGACCCCAACTTGAGAGGGGCTGCGAGGCCTCGCGGACCTCACTGCCCCTCCCAACGCGGTGGGCTTAACTTCCGGGATCTGACGAGTCCGGGTGTTTCCCCACCGCTATGGTCGGGGCCGCCGTACTTCTTATGTTTGAGTGGTTTTTAGGCTTTTCTATCCTTATCTTAAGCCGGAATTACGTGTGATGCTTCCTAACCGAGTATATGTTTCGGAGCACTACATCCAGCACTTCCTCACGCGTTATTGAGAACCCGTAGTGGAGGTTTACTAACTTAAACGCTCCTCCTGGGAGAGGGACTTCTGTCGATGCCAAGATAGCCTTTATTCTTGCCCATCTTTTCAGGATGTTTTTGAGGCGACGTGATGTTACTTCATACGTGCCTCTCACGGTCTTCTGTGTGTTTCCGTCTAGGTATACCTTGACCTTCACGTTGAGTGAGGGATCTACCTCTAGGTACTCCCTAAATTCCTTCTGTAGTATGTCAAGGGATTCTATTGCTACGTATGTTTTACCTAGGTGCGTGTAGATGTAAATCACGTCGCCGTGTTCCATCATTTTCTTGAGGGAAGCTCTCAATATGTCCTCCGGCAGTTCCAGAACTTCCTTTAACCATTCCAGTGGCATAGGTTGTTCCTCAAGGACGCTAAGTATCTTAGCCCGCGTGGTCCTCTTCCAGAGTTCCTCAATCACTTCCTCACTAACTGGTACATCAACACCAGCTTTCCGTGCCTGTTCTATCGAGTCCACGAAACTATCGGTGTCGATGGTGTTGGGGGTTATGATGTAGGCCACAAATTTCGGAGGTCCTTGCACAGATGTTGCCCTGAGTATCCGGCCATGCCGCTGAATGAATCTTAGCGGGCTAGCAACACTACTCCAGATTATCAGGAGATCTGCCTCTGGGAGGTCCAAGCCTTCCTCTCCAGCACTCGTGGATACTATTACTTTGACGGCATCGGACTTAACTTTCTTCAGAACTTCTTTTATGTTTACCTCGATGTTTGATTTCCCGCATACTAGCACGGAATTATACGTCCTCAATTTTGAGGTAACATACCTTGCTACTGCAACTCTCTCTATAAAGATTATTGCTTTACGAAAGCCCTCATGGTCGTTAAGAACCCTCACTAGCGAATCCAACTTATGGGCTGGTCTAACACCGGCCATTAGGAACAAATTAACGTCTTGTAGCAAGTTAGCTAGTTTCGTGGGTTTCCTCAAACTTTCCGCTAACGCGAGGGCACCGTCCCTTACGAACCACCTTATCGCTAGTTGAACTAAGCCCCTTTCCCTACCGGTTAAGTTATTCCTCTTTTTCTCTAGCTCCCGCAGCAATCTTTCTTCAACGTTGTTTAGTTCGGCCTCGTAGACTTCACCTATCCACCGTGGGACATAGGGCTTTATCCGTGGATCGTCCCAACTCCAGATCCTTATCTCTCCTATGTACTTTTTTATTTCGGTTGCCCTGCTTGGCGGTATGTAGGCGCTGAGCCCTAACCTCTTTTTGAATAAATTCCTTGTTGCGCGAATGAACTCTGCGTACGCGTCCTTACCCGTGGTGTGATGACACTCGTCAATTACGATTGCGTCGTACCCGGAATCCGTAACTTCGCTGACGTCGTTTAGGGCTGTTTCAGGGGTTGCGACCGCTATTACTGCTTTACGCCACAACGTTACTCTATGTTTCTTGGGTATTACACCGTATATGGGGATAACCTCTAAGTTAGCTACATCCCTGAAGTACTTAGAAACTTGCTCCACTAGCACCCTGGTTGGCTCCAGGATCAACACCTTCCTTACCTTACGCTTAGAGAGTAGCTCCCTAACCCACATTACAGCTATTAGCGTTTTCCCTGAACCTGTAGGTAACCCTAGTACAGCACCGTCACGGGTAAGTGCCCACTTGAGAGCCTCAACCTGGTACTCCCTAGGTCTAAGCCGCAGACGTGCTTCAGTCATCCCACAACAACCTACCAGTGAAGGGAGGGTGAGGAGGCTAATTACTCTTGAACCTTAGGCGAAGAAAAACTCCAGTACCATGGTTTCCACTTTACAGATGTTGAACTACTCTCTTCATGATTTCCGCGTACAGCGCTATAGAATCCTCATACTTAGTTTCAGGCACACCAGTATAGATTAAGTGCATCCTTAGCGGTAATCCCTTCTCGCGTACTTCCTTAATCATGAACCTTGCTAGGGCTTCAGCTAAAGGACCTACGCTGGGGTAACCCTTACCTAGTGGTACCCTCTTCTTCAGTAGTCGACGCCCGAAATATATACCAGTTACCTGGGCGAACCTTAAACTTAGGAATCCTCGGCTCAGTTGCAACGCTTTCTTAAGTACGTTCGTCCAGAAGGCCGCGTCTACCTCGGCATCGGCTTTATGGAAGTTCCCATGTTCATCAATACCGGTTTCGTACATGAACACATTTTCAAGCTGAAGCGATATTATTACCCTATCATCACCCACCGACTCTATTATTGCCCTTATTTCATCGATACTCCCTAACTGCCTTCTAGTGTACGTTGTTTCTAACGATATATAGATGTTCTGCGGCGCGTCCTTCAGTAGTTCCTTAATGAACTCTGAGGCAAGCTCTATGTCCTTATCTCCTCCGAAAGCCTTCCAACCTAAGTGAACGTTAAACACCTCAGCTCCAGCGAGTGCAGCATTCCTTAGAGCCGCCCTCATAGCCTTCAGCACCTTCTCACTAACTGACTTACTAAATGACACGACATTATAGTATGGTGCGTGCGCAGTTACCGTGGTAAATGCCTTACTAGTGAATTCCCGGTATGACTCAAAATACTCAGGTCCTCTACCCCTCCTTGAAAAGTCGGCTGGCGGTATCTCCGTTAATTTCATACCGAGTGTAGCGGCCTTACTAAGGGTATGCAGCGAATTGTAAGTACCCCAATCAAATAACAACATATTCTTCACCAAGTAACTTTTGAATTAAGTAAATAATAAACATCACTCATGCAAGAAACTGCAAAATGCGTTACAACAAGTTCGTAGGTGATGAAATTCCCTAGAAATTTAGTACCTTCCAGTATTTTTCTGAGGTTGGTTCGGCTCGGGTATGCTTACTGCAGACCTCAGCTCGGGAATGCTCTCAACCTCCTCCAAGTAAATAGCTTCAACCAGCAACTTACCACCACACTTAGGACATTCACCTACTTCCTTACCTACATAGTCTCCTTCCTTGAACTCCCTTCTTTCTCTATAGTCACAATTGCTACATTTAAGCTGAGTTACAATCACTTTCCTTTTGAGGGGTTCCTGCCTAGATTTCATGGCTGAGACCGCCATATACGTTATGATGAAAGCAAGAACAGCCAGAATTACTATTGTCATTGGGTCCAGCATTATGAATCACCCATTAAGTTATCCCTACAGTGTTCCCTATCCCTACAACCACCGCGATCCCATCCTTTGGCACTTTCTCCTTAATTATCTTCTTAACTATCTCTATGGCCTTCCTTACACCCTCGAAGACCTGTTTCGTCATTGTATTTATGGCCTCCTCGTTAGACATCTTTATAACTACTGCGTCAAGCGGTATCCCATATTTTGTCGCCGCTCTCTCAATGGCTATCTTTTCCGGACCTGGGTCACCTATGGCCGCACCCACACCGTAAGCTACCTCACCTGTTTTCTCACTCTCCAGCTTCAGGGCGGCATCCACCGTTATTATTCTGGAGACACTGCTTCCTAGATCGTTAATTATCTTCTCGACAGCCTCACCTGGCCACCCGACCGTGGAGCCTGGACCTTTGGCCTTTATCACATACACCTTTCGTCCCTCTATTTCAGTCACGTAGTACACGGTTTCCTTTGATATTTCTACGGGCTCCGCATTACCTTTGAGATAGTGCGCCACTAACGGACCAGCGCCGTCACCTATGGGTGTTCCTTTCATGAAGGAGTCCATAGCATCATCATAGGCTTTCGCGAGCCTGACAACCTGCTGTAATTCTAAGGCAAGCTGCATCATTAGTATCCAGTTATTGTACTTCAGACCTAGCTGGAAGTAATGCTTGACAATTTTGTTTATGAGTGTAAGAACCGATGATATCTCTAGAAGTACCTCGGCGTTCTGCCTCTGGACTAAGGTTGCGTTAGGGAGGTTTTCCTCCACATACTTCCTTATTGAGTCGTCCCTGGTTCTTATTAAGTGCCGCATCCTTCGTATGATGTCCGTTGGTTCGATATCGACAGGTGAGATCATGAAGAAGTTATCTATGAATCCTTCCAGGACTTTCCTGGGGTTCTCCACGTTAAGCCTGCTGAGGTACTTTATGACTTTTCTCTTGCTCTCATCCTCTATTTCGGTAAGTTGGATTATCTTCTTCCTAATGTATGATGAGTACCGCCATAACTGCATTTTCTGCGGTATGTCTGTGAAGTTAAGTAAGAATGACCCGAGAATTAGGAGCACCAGTATTGTGGATGCCCAGTCGTTACTCCCGTCCATATCTCCTCACACCAGTTCCGTCCTCGTTCGTTTACCCTCTACGCCTTTTTAAAGGATTCACTCGCCCGTTATAGGTAGATTTCGGGGTTTGTTGTCACTATTACGTCGCCGTCAAGCGTTATCAGTATGGTCTCCTCAAATTGAGTCACTAAGCCCCCTCCCACCTCAACGAGCACTGGGTACTGGTTTAGGTAACCCTTGTGTGCTAGTGAGGTTAGCGACGTACGTAAATTCGACACTGGATCCACGTCGACTAACCACCGCTCACAGAAAGGTAGTGTCTTGAATCGGTGTATGATCTCGTTAAGCACCTTATGCTCGGACTCGTTTAGTGGCTTACCCTTCACTCTTCTCAATGAGTATATCTGGATCTTCCCTTTGGCTTCCTTAACCATGCCTTTACCCGTAGTTACGAATGGCTCTATAGCGTATGCTCTGCCCGCCCTGAATCTTCCCAAGACGAAAGGATCGTTGTAATTGGGTATTACCTCACCGCTATGTATTAGGTAGTGACCAAGGCTGTGGCCTGATAGGTTCTTAATTACCTTGAACCCCGCTTTTCTGGCTGTGTTCTCTATTATTTTACCTATCTCCCTAAACTTTGCTCCTGGCTTCACGGCCTTTAAGGCCTTCATTAAGGCGTTTTGAGCGGCCTCTGCTAGAGGTATTAGTTTATCGTCCAGAACCACAGTTACTGCTGTATCTGCAATGTAGCCATTAACATGCACCCCTATATCGACCTTAACTGCTGATGCGTCCGGAATAACTTCGACGTCATCTATGTAGGGGGTTCTATGAGCCGCTACCTCATTTATTGAGATATTTACAGGGAATGCTGGGAAACCTCCCAATTCCTTGATTTCCCTCTCTATGGACTCCGCTATCTCAACGATCTTCACGCCTGGCTTCACTAGTCTTCTGGCGTTTTTCTTAACTCTATAGGCTATTTCACCTGCCTTAACGTAGCACCTGGTTACGTCATTGATTTCCTCTGTGTTCATATGTCTTACCACCTAATTAGTGTGGCTGAAGTTTAATACGTTGATTCCCTCACCGTACCTGAGTTAACACTTTATGGCTGTGCACTTAATAGATATTGGGGTGTATGTCAATGGTTAAAGTTAAGTGGTTTGGCCATTCAGCCTTCGCAGTTGAGGTAGGGGGTAAGGTCTTCCTAGTGGATCCCTGGATCACCAACCCTAAGTCACCGGTTAAGGACTTAAGTGAGCTAGGTATTGAGCCTGACTACATCCTAGTGACTCACGACCACGGTGACCACCTAGGTAATGCTGTGGAATTACTGAAGCTATACAAGAAAGCTAAGGCTGTCGCGATATTCGAGATAGCCAATCAAATAGCTGAGAAATTAGGTGATCCTAACAGGGTCATTGACGGAAACATCGGGGGACCTATACAATTAGGTGACGGCTTCTTCGTAGTTCTGACGACCGCAACACACTCAAGCAGTAGCGGTTCACCGACAGGCGTGGTATTCGGTAGGGAAGGTGAAACAGTGTATCACGCCGGCGATACGGGATTGACTTATGACATGAAGCTTGTGGGTGAGCTATATAAGCCCCTGGTTGCGTTACTACCCATAGGCGGGCACTATACCATGGGGCCTAGGGAGGCGGCTAAGGCTGCGGAACTGATAAAGCCCAAGTACGCTATCCCAATGCACTACGGCACCTTCCCAGTCCTATGGGGTCGACCAGAGGACTTCAAGAATGAGGTTGCTAAGCTAGCGCCTGAAGTTAGGGTAGTCATCCTGAGTCCAGGTGAGGAAGTCGAGTTAACCTAAGCGCGGGCATCAGACCTGCGTGGGTTCATCATCTTTTTAATCATACCTTTCGAGTTTCATCACATGCCCACTAAATATTATGTCCTTAACGGAAAATTAAGGCTGGTGAGTTAAGCCTTTGCGTGTTGCCGTTATAATCACGGGAGCCAGTGGCGTGGTCTACGGGGTTAGGCTTGTTGACGTGCTTGCCTCAATGAATCACGAAGTTTATGTTATATTAACTAAACCTGCGTTGACCGTGATTGGACATGAGTGCCTATGTACGGACAGCCTAATCAAGTACCTTAAAGGAAGAAGCAAGGGAATATTCTTCGATGAGGATCTCTCATCCCCCATCTCCTCCTCATCCTTTATCTTTGATGTCGTTTTCGTTGCACCGTGCTCCTTACGGACTCTATCGGACATAGCTAATTCGAGGCAAGATAACCTAGCAACTAGGGTTGCCTGCAACGCGTTGAGGTTGCGACGCAAGTTGATATTGTTGATCAGGGAGACCCCACTCTCAACCATAGACATTTACAATATGTTGAAAGCGTCAGTAGCGGGGGCCGTAATATTACCTGCATGCCCTGCTTTCTACGCACGGCATAACAGTGTTGAGGAACTAATAGATTTCGTTATTGGTAAAGCCCTAGATGTCGCCGGGATAAACAACAACCTATATGATCGATGGTCTGGCTCTACTCCAGGAACTCCTCTCTGCGCCCGACTTTTCTGCTCAGAAGACTCCTCACCTTCTCATTAACTTCGTCTTTCTCAAGCTCCTTTAGAAAGTCATCCCCGCTCTCACGGAACTTCACCGCGAAAGCGCACCTACCGTCCGGAAGCAGTGCTTTTCTTTCGCAGTAAGCAAACTGGCAGCTTGCGCCTAAGCACTGATCACCTATCCATCTGCACATTGCTGCCTTCTGCACATGACCCTTAACCACCTTATTAACCGTGACTAAGGCGTTTTTAGAGCATTTGAAGAATGGGCATAGCGGGTTACATTTGTCCTTGAGGGGCATCGGTCTTAAGTCACGGCGTTTCTCACGCTTATCCAACATCGGGCGCCCCTCGTACATTCGCCTTCCATAGCGCCTTTCATGGTCATAGTAGCGGGGCTTATACCTGCGTTCGTGGCCCGGTTGCTTTCCTTGCGGAACCAACGCTAATCACCGGTTGAACTCATGAAGATGCTCATGATTTACTACGGCTTCAACCATTTAAAAGTTATGTAAGACCTAGCACCTGAAGGATACGTTATGGCAAGCAGTAGCTCCTTCCTCACACTATGTGATAGTCGACCCCACCCTATCAGGTCGCCAGGATCTATTAGCTGGTCATAATCGAGCACCTTGACTAGGTAGGGAGCATGTTCGACGCCTGGCATCGCTTTATAAACGGCAAAGTCAGCGCCGTACTTCAGCGCTGAACGCACTATGAAGCCCGTATCCCTTAGCTCCTTATACGCGTTGTAAAGTACATCAAAGTCCTTGACCACTTCCCTCGCGAAGGATCTTAACTCCTGAACGCTGACCTTCGTCCCCTCCCTAAGCACCTCAAGTACCCCGGCCTCAGCAAGGTACATGGTCTCAAGCAATGATAACTCTATAGGTCTGCGTATGTCAGTCGTTTTAGGCTTTCTAATCCCAACGGGTTTACCAAAGTAACCCTTACTGAAAAGGCAACGGGCCTTATCTATGTCAAACACTACTGACTTTGACCCTATTAGATGTGCTTGGACAGGAGCACAGACCCTAACACTCTCAGCGGTGTAGGGATATGTACCTGATATAAGTCCCCACCCTCTTGAGAATGTCGGCTGCATCCTCAAGCTTATCGAACAGCTCCTTTATCAGTATCAGTGTCCCAACATCGTTACTGTAATTCTTTATTGTCTTCAACCCGCTCTCTCTGTAGAGCTCGTCGACAGAGTTCTCCTCCTTCATCAACTTAAGGTAGAGTTCCCCGACTTGCTTGTGGTTCGTACCTACTTTCATTAACATTTCGGAGTTTGTTTCTACCATCTCTATTAGTTTTCTCAGAATCGCATCGAGTATTGCATAGAGGGTGTCGGGTAACCTCTCAAATTCCTTGTTGCTTAACAGTAGGTTCCTGTAGGCAGCTGCCTCTCCATGCTCAGCTGCCCGAACCAGGTCTTGAATGATGGTAACATACACATCTTTAAAGGTCAGGGCTGGCGACACTCGAATGACGTACTCCATGAGTTTTATCCCGGCCTCCTCAACAGAGTCCTTTACAGACCTGATTTTCTTGTACCTCCTTTCTACCGCGACGCTTTTACCCTCATCTAAGTCCTTAAACATGTAGAGTAATTCCCTGTACTCGTCGGCAACGTTACGCATCATTGCCATTAATTGCTCCATTATCTGTGACTCGGCTATACTTTCCCGTTCTCCCATCCCTCCTTCATCAAACCGGATTGCTTCTTCTGCCATGACTCTTTCTGCCCACTTGCATTTCCGGGTAAAGCTATTTAATTGTTTGGTTACTAACCCAACAAAAGCTGGGAATCGGAACCTACCTCAAAATTATGAAATTACACAAGCTTAAGGCAGGTTAACGCTGGTTCAGCTTTGCTGATCGAGAACCTCTCTAAGCTTTCCCTTTAGGTCTTCAACGCTGGTTATCTCCTGTTCAATAAAGTTAAGTTCGTTCTTGCCTGTTGTTGCTGTGTTTAGTTTCTGCTTGATCTTCTGGAGTATCTCAAGCTCTTCCTCCACCGTCACTAGTAGCGAGAACTCCAGTAGGGTGTTAATTAATTCTCTGTACTCTTCACTCACATTGTTTCGCCTTACGTTGCTTAAAGTTCTGATTAACGCTTTACGTAAGCGGCTTACCTCCTTCAGCGTTGACTTTAACTTCTCATAATCTGTAGCGTTACCTTTAAGTGCATCTGCTCTCTTCCTTAGTTTCTTGAGAAGCCTGTCGCGTTTTATTGTTAGGTCTTCGATGTTTTTGAATAGTAACGAGTCCTCCACTCACGCACCCCTCACGGTGGCTAGGCTATTGTCAGCCACCCCCTTCTCACGCATTACCTCCGTGTTGACCCAAACTTCGTTTTCAGGTATGGATTCGTTTAGGACCGGCTTAAACGACATTCTTTTCTTGCCTGGCACGGATAGTTCTACCCTTTCCTTAACGCCTATGAATTTGGCGAGACTGGGAGATAAGTGGAGTTCGTCGGGTGGGATATTGTCCTTTAGCCTGACGCGTATGCGTTTCTCCCTTACTTTAGGTCCTTCTCTACGCATTAGTTGTGATGCGGGTGGTATGACAGCCACCAATTGCTTTATATCTCTCTTCTTCTGTGGTTTCTCCTCCCCTTCGCTCAGGGTTGACACCTCGGCATAATTGAATTCGTTACGGAGGCTTATTATCTTTCCTTCTTCAGGTATGATGCCACGGTTAGGCTCAAGTAGCTTAAGCATTATTGAGGCAAATACCCACGAAAAGCGTTAACACCCTAATTCAAAGATAGGTTTCAGTTAAGGAGAAGCGCTAACGCACTTTTTCAGTGACCCACGATATGACATCACTAATGGAGATCCTTATCTGTTCTCGTGTGTCCCTATACCTTATGGTTACCGTGTGATCTTCCTTTGACCTGTGATCAATAGTAATGGCGTAGGGCACACCTATCTCGTCTGCCCTATAGTACCTTCTACCGATAGCTCCGCTAGTGTCGTAAAGTGCAGCTATTCCTGCTTCCAAGAACCTCTCATATATCTCCCTAGCAATCCTCACTATTTCCTCATCATTGGTGACTAGTGGGAATACCACCACTTTTATTGGGGCTATCCTGGGTGGTAGTCTCAGCACTACCCTGTCCCCTTCTTTAGTGTAGGCTTTATCTAGAGCTACGAAGACTAGCCTCTCTACGCCGAAGGATGGCTCCACTACATGCGGTATGACCTTCTCTCCGTGCACAACCTCCTCTTGCACCACCACCTTCACCGCGTCCTTCGGTATCCTGCGACCTTCAACTTCTATGAACTCCTCAGGTGTTTCGAGGAGTTTCTCAACCTCCTCGGGACTCATTGCTCTTAATGCACCGATCACTTTCACAGCGTCTGAGCCGAGTTCCCTTCCTATGATTGCCTTGTTAATCCTAACTTTCTTGAGTTTCTTCTTGATGGGCTTCTCGTATCTTCTGAATACTGTGAGGTCTTGACCGGAGTATTTCTGGTGCCTTGATAGGTCGTAGTCGCCTCTGTATGCGTGGCCGGATACTTCCACCCATCCCCATCTGCTTACCTTAACTAGCTGGTCGAATGTTTGGGTTGCGTAGTGTGCTCGTTCCTCCGGTAGTTTCTCCTCGAAGAAAGTTTCTTCCTCGCTTAGTCCAAGCTCTTTAACGAAGTCCCTGGACACGGCCATCCAGTAAGCCATCCAGGGTGACACGACTATTCCTTCCTCGATCGCTTCCTCTATGGTGTATTGTGAGGGCTTCTCCACACCCTCGAGTCTGTCCTCAGCCCGGAGGATGTTTAGCTTGCTTTTAATGCCGCCTGAAATTCTCTCAAATGGTGGTTGGCCTGGTTTCTCTGGATCGAAGAAGAATTCCATCTCGGCTATTGTGAATTCCCTTAACCTTATCATACCTTGCCTAGGTGAAATCTCGTTCCTTGCCACTCTCCCTATCTGTGCTATGCCTAAAGGTAGTCTGTTCCTCATTACGGTATGTACCCTCTTAAACGAGATGAACATCCCCTGAGCTGTTTCTGGCCTCAAGTAACCCGTGTTACCCTCGTAAGGCCCTATCGTCGTCTTGAATAGTAAGTTGAATGTGCGTACCTCTCCTAAGGGGCCGCCGCAGGACGGACAACGTAAGTCATTTTCTTTTATTATTTGGGTTAATTCCTCAGGCTTCTTACCCTCTGCCCTAATCTTCAATTTCTCTTCTATCAGCTTATCTGCGCGGAATATACCGCCGCATTTCTCACACCTGACTATGGGGTCGGTGAAGCTCTCTAGGTGACCGCTGGCTTTAAACACCTTAGCGGGGTTTATCACGGGCGTTTCTATGATTGTCACGAGATCCATGTGGCGTAGGACGAAGTACTTAAGCCATAGGTCTATGATGCTTCTCTTCATTAAGGTACCTAGGGGGCCTAAGTCGTAGAAACCTGAAACACCTCCGTATATCTCGAAGGACTGCCAGAAGAAGCCCCGCCTCTTCGCTAATTCCATGAGTTCCTCGTACTTATCCTCCTTTGCCTCCGTTTTCAATATCCTTAACCCCTCCATACCTTAATTAAGGGTTTTAATCCTTTAGAGTTCGGCGGTAATGATGTTGAGCGAGCTGTACCTGATTAGGAGGCCTTACGCGTTCTTAGGTATTAACGGGGACCCGACCCGAAGCCCCGTGAGCGTTGTTGGCATACCCTTCGATTCCACGAACAGCTTCAGGAGCGGATCCAGATTCGCGCCCAGCAGAATCAGGCTCGTATCGCAGAGTTTAGAGACGTATTCCTTTAGGTGTGGCGTAGACCTAGAACTTCAGCCTCCCTATGATGAAGGGGACATAGCCGTCTCCCACGGAGATGCCGTCACTACATTGAAGAACGTGGCTGTGGTGACAAGCGACCTGCTAGGGAAGGAAAGGATACCCGTATTCATTGGGGGTGACCACATAATCACGTACGGGGTTATCGATGGAATAACGCAACATTTAGGCCACGCACCCTGCATAATCGTGTTCGATGCCCACCTTGACTTGAGACCTGAGTACTTAGGGTACAGGTGGAGCCACGCATGCACGACACGCAGACTGATTGAGATCGTTGGAGGCAATAACGTGCTGGTGATAGGTGCAAGAGCAGCATCTAAGAACGAAATCGAGGACGCACGGAAACTAGGCATTAGGTACCTCACGAGCTTTGACCTCATGCATAAGAGCATAAGAGAGGTCGCCAACAAAGTAAAGGACATCACAAGTCACTGCACTGAAGTGTACTTCTCCATAGACCTGGACGTCATAGACCCAGCATACGCACCAGGCGTAGCCACCCCCGAACCAGAAGGCATAACACCAACACAGCTACTTGACATACTGTGGCGTTTGACAGACGAAAGAACCATAGGTGCAGACATAGTCGAAGTGAATCCCCTAGTCGACACGTCAGACATAACGTCATTCCTAGCAGCAAAAGTACTCATAGAACTAATATCATTTATACAAGCAAAGAAAAACACAACACGAACTTAACGCCTAAAAACCCCATAATTCATAAAAATAACGGGCCGCCGTAGCTCAGCGGGTAGAGCGCCGGCCTTGTAAGCCGGTGGTCGCGGGTTCAAATCCCGCCGGCGGCTCCACAATTATTTGCTCCAACACCTGATCGAAGAAATTATGCCTGTGTAACTACGTGGACTTAATCTTTCCTCTAGTTGCTGGTCTTCCCCTCATTCTTAGGGTAAGGGTTAACCAGCAGTTTATGGGATAAAGGTTTTTATAGGTTTGTGGGCGCTATGAGCATAGTTAAGAATTACCTCTTAGATGTGGGGCGCGTGCCGTTCGCCCCGAAGGGTGCCCATGACCCCCACGTGGAGTGGTCTGTGACCACAATGAAGCTTGGGGACGAGGCACAACCCGTCCTAGCGAAACCTACGACTTAGGACGGGGAACGGTAATTTTCTCCTCTGATTCTTCTTGCTTTCTTAGCAATACGCCACTTGACTAAGTAGTTGTATGTCTTGTACTCCTTGACTGGTATGAAGCCGTCCGCGTTCTTAGGTATCGGCATGCCGGCTAACGCAATTACGTAGGTTCCGACGTCCCATGGTTCAAACACGTCCTTCCATGATAACTTGCTCACGTCCTTACCCCACGCAATCATTATGCCGTCTCGATGGTGAGCTGCGTTACGCTGTGTTTTAGGTTTGTCCTTACCCACGCTCACGCAGTAATCATTATTTGGCACGACTATGAAGTCTGGTGCGTCGTGAACGTAGGGTCCCCAGTATATGTCACTACCTCTTATTACTTCCCTTATACCCGGTATCTTCCTTAGGGCTGCGAGTACCTCGTCTTCGTATCCCGGGGCACAATAAATTATTCCGGCGTCAGGCATTATCGCCTTAGCCTTAGAATATGGGACGTGCCTGTCATGCATGAAGTCCTTCCGTACTGCCCCGACGATTTTATGGGCTAGGACAGCTAGTCTTCTACGTCTCTTGACAAACTTAATTAACTTGGGCGGAACACGCATACCCATTATTTTAAGTTCTATGCCTTCATCAAACGTTATGTCTATGAGTCCTTCCCTTTCTAAGAAGAAAGGAATATTGATCATGTATGGGCAAACATTAAATCCGTGGTCAGAAACTATGACCACGTTGTCCGCAAGGTTGCAGGATTTCCTTATGAACTCATCAACCGCGTTGAATACCTTGGTTGTGGGTTCGAGCTTTTCGCCAGCAACGAATTCTGGGTTATCATGCATTACCCAGTCTGTTTCGCTGAATATTAAAAATGCTACGTCCCAGTCGTGATTAGTCAGAAGATTAAGCACACCTTCACTGAATTGCTGCGCTCTTTTTGCTATACTTTCTATAGCGCTTGGTGAAGAACCTTTTAGCTTTAACCCCTCTAGACTTGTTGTAAAGTAATGCACATATTTTCTCTCTAATTCCTTGGGATATATCCTAATATTAGGTGCAGCCCAATCGTTAACAACTACGCATTTGCCTGGATGACAAATGGAACTCTCAGGAGGGTAGGAGGCAGGAAGGTTCACTGCTATGGCATTAAGTCCTAACAAAGTAGCCATTTCGTGGATTCGCGGGTACTTTATATCGTGCCCCGTAACAAGTCTTGTTACGAATTTATCCTCAAGCTTTCGAACTTTATGGAAGCTGAACACACCATGTTTACCGGGGTTCACGCCACTCGCTATGGAGTTCCAGGCAAGCGGTGTCCAGGGAGGTATAGTTGACCTCATGATTGCTTTTCGGGTACCTCCTTCAGAGACCTTAGATCGTAGGAAAGGCATTGCTGAATTCTCAAAGAGATAATGGAGCACGTGCCACGACACACCATCTAGCCCTATTACAAGGGTTCTTCCCGGAATTATGGGGCACCTCCTCTAAGCTTCTAAGGCGTCCTACGATTATAAAGTACTAACGAAGGGGTATCCTTAACCTGAGGAAAATTTAAGTGCAGGTATTCTTAGGACTCAAGTTATTGAGGTCCGTTTTACCTTAAGAACGTAAAAATCGAATGTCCCAGTAATTCATCTTGAAACTAGTCCTGCTATTCCCTTTCTCAAGTACTTCTGGATCGACAGGAATATTACTATTACTGGTAACGAGAACAGGAGCGAGAATGCTGAGAGTCTCCCGTAGTCTACTCTACCGTATTCACCGAAGAAGTAGCTCAGTCCTACGGATGCTGGCATGAGGGCTGGGTTCTTCAGTATCATTAGGGGTATGACAAACTGGCTCCAAGCGGTTACGAATGATAGAAGCCATATTGTCGTTATTCCTGGAATGGCTAGATGAAGTGTTACTCGCATGAAGGCACCTAGCCTACTGCATCCATCAACCATCGCTGCCTCCTCATACTCCACCGGTAGGGATCTGAAGAAGCTCTCCGCTATAAGTAAGGCGAACGGCGTGATTAGGGCTGCTATGACTAGTATCGCGCCTAGGTACGTGTTGATGAGGCCCCACCAATTATACAGCATCATTATAGGTAGAGCTATTACTATTGGCGGGACTAGCCTTAATATAACGAACGTAGTTAGCATTGCTCCCTGCCCTTTGAAGGTGTATCTTGCGAACACATAGGCCGAAATTACGGATACTAACGTAGCTATGGTGGCTGCCGACAGTGATATTATTAGTGAGTTGAGGATCCACTGCAACGGGATTACGTTCCCCACAGGGGCTAGAAGCTTCTTGAAGTTGTCTAACGTGAAGTGACTGGGTATCTCGAACACGGGCGATGCGTTAGGGTCGAACGCTGATAGGAAGAGCCATAGGAGAGGCCCTATGAAGAAGGCGAACACCACTGCAAGGAATAGGTACACCAGGACATATGTGAGGACGTTTCTCTCCACACATCACCACCTCCTGAAGTACTTCATACTCCATAGGTAGGCAAGTATTAGGGCCAGCACTATGACAAACATCACGTTCGATGCGGCAGCCGCAAGCGCTATGTCAAAGTTGTTGATCGCTTTGAAGTATAGGTACAACGTCCATAACTGACCGGCATTTCCTATACCGCCTCCCGGTCCAAGTATCATGTATGGGAGTGTGAATACTCCGAAGGTCCATATCGTTATTAATATGAAGTCAACTAGTATTGCCTGACTTATCAACGGGAACACCACGTACCTGAATCTCTGCCAAGGGGTAGCACCATCCACCTCAGCCGCCTCGT
>JALVVU010000168.1 GCA_027023255.1 Desulfurococcales archaeon | reverse complement strand
TTTTCAATTTCTCTATATTTTTGTAACTCTAAGGACAAACCATATCTTCAAGCTGAGTAGCTCTGAATGTGTTTGGAAGTGAACTGGAAGGGGGTGGGGCTGTGGTGATGACGTGTGTCACACATCTTGTTGTTGTGGGTTTGGGACCCCTTGGGTTCCTGTGAAGTGGGAATTTTATCCCACTATAACGGAGGTTCAGGATTCATGTATTTCTTCCTGAATGCCTCCTCAATATCAACGCCAACGAGGTTCGATACTGAGGATAGCCAGGCGAGGACATCAGCTATTTCCTCAGCGATTGCTTCCTTATCACCTGAGAGTAGTGCTTCGGCGAGCTCACCAACCTCCTCAACGAGCCATGTGAATGTGGCGTATAGTCCGCGTGCTGAGTCCCTCCTGTAGTAGTACTTCTTCATGAGGTTCTGAACAAACCTCAGCGTGAGTTCGTCCTTACCGCTCAAAGTGCTTCCCACATCGTATGCGTGGCGTTCTCGTATTAAGTTTTTAAGTCGGGGTGAGAATCACTTTACGGTGCTACGATGCCTAAGAGGAGAGGCACTAAGAGAAAGAAGAGCAGAAGGAAGACCACCGGACCCATGACCGCAGCCGGTCTAGTGAGGTTCTTCGATGACGTTGACGCGAAGGTTAAGATCTCACCATACGGTGTCCTGTGGATCGCAATAGGGTTCTCAGTATTCGTCGCAGTGCTAGGGTATGTGGTCGCGTTCATGATGCCTTAAACACCTTAAGGAAGTGAAGTATCCCCTGTTAACCTAAATTATCCTAATTAGACTTACCTAATCCATTCGGTCCAAGGTGCTTTAAGCTCGGTGCACAGGTGCTCACGCCCGTACCTATCCAGGGGTTTCATCAAATGCTTGAACGACTTAGGCGGGGGTAAGTACAGCCCCTCCTCAACATCCCTCTCAACAGTAACGTACTCAACCCATTTACCCGCAACCCTAAACCCACACCTAACACACTTAAGCCCACCAGACCTACCAAGTGACTTAAGTCTCCTACCGCAGACCGGGCAACGCGGGTTCCTCGTGACGTATCTCGGCACGTACCTCAAAACAATCTTCTCAGCCTGAAGCACTGTCCCGATCCCTTCCCAAAACTTAGCTGAGCCGCATACCTTAATCACGTCACCAACCCTAACGTGTTGTAACACGATTGAAAGCCTGCTCTCCCTGAAGGAAGCCACGTGAACGCATCCGGAGGAATCGCAGACCTTAACTAGGGTGGCTCCACCCTCAAGCGTAATGGGTTTAGAGGACACCGTACCAGAAATGCAGCCGGTCTGGAACGCCCTAATTGAGCTAGCCTCCCTTACCACATGGTGGGCGTCAGTGTGTTGATTCGTCCTAAATATTGCCCATCCCTCGATGGGCTCACACACCTTAATGATGTTTAACGCCTTAAGCAGGACCTCAGGTCTACTGCCCCGCACACCACACAGCACTGGGTCTGGACCTCCAGGCGTTATTAGTACCCTACCTGATTCAGGGTCGATATTCAGGAAGGTCTCGCCCCGCGTCTCCTTATCCATTGTGATGACTGAGTCGCGGTCGACGCACCGCTCTGACCCGCAGTTCAACCGGTAAATAAGTAACTCGTAAGTGTGGTCATGGGGAGGTAACCACCCCACGGCCGCCGCAGCACCCACTAATCCCCTACTCCATCCGCTGGGGTGCCACGTAACGTCCCCGGACTCCTTGAGGGCGTCCATCACTATGTCTGGCGGGACGTAATCCGTTAAGGCCTTGAGGTATAGGGTCCTGAACTCCTTCTTGGGTCTACCCTTAACGATGACTATCCCTGGCTCCGTCTCTGGCCTATGCGGTAGTTCCTCAGTGTAGTTGGTCAAGAACTCGATTATGAACCCGCTCGCCTTACTGAACTCGCTCTCTGGCATCGTGAACCTGAGCGCAACTGCACCATTCCCTCTTGTCTTGAAAGGTATTGCGGGGTTGAGCCGCACAAGATTTGGGTAGTCGATGAACCTTGCTCCGTACCTGTTAATTAACTCCTTGGCTAACCTGTATGCGGCGTGGGTGGTACACCCACCTGAAGGTGAGTCTAAATCATCGATACCTACGTGTACTTCCGTAAAAACCACGTTCATCAGCGTTGGAATTTCTTGCCCTCAACTATTATCATGGTTAGGGTGGACCTTACCTTCGGTATCTTCCTTATCCTGCTTGATATTATTTCCTTAAGGGCTTCGGTAGTGTCAGCCTTCACCTTGGCGACGATGTCGTAAACACCGTAAACGATGTAAGCCTCAGTAACCCCATCTATGTTCGCTAAGGTTTGCAGCACTTCTTCTTCTGTACCTATGTCTGTGTTTATGAGTACTATTGCTTCAGCCATATCCGTCCCCACCCTAAGGGTACTCGAAGGAAATATAAAGCTTAACCTCCTAGAGTGAATGTTCGTTGATGGAGAAGCGATGAGTGAGTCCATGAAGGTGAGGGTGTACGTCATCAGGGTATGGGGGGACAACCCGAAGCTCTCAACGGCCCTAAAGCTAGTTAGGCATGGGTTAGCCGTCAGGGTTTCTCCAGAGGAAGTTCCGAGAGGTGCTGTTGTTCTCGACCCAACCTCACGTGTTGTGCTCGCACCCATTGATAGGGAATCCGTACTTAAGTCAGGCTTAGTCGTGATAGACTCATCCTGGAACAGAGGAGTTGATGACATCATCGCGGTGGTTAGGAAGTTAAGGGGATGTAGGCGTAGGGTTCTCCCCCTACTCAGGGCGGGGAACCCAATAAACTACGCGGTCTTCACGAAGCTAAGTAGTGTTGAGGCGGTTGCCGCAGCCCTATACATAATTGGGTTAAGGAGTCAAGCCCTAGAAACCTTAAGCAAGTTCAAGTGGGGGAAAACTTTCCTAAACCTAAACAAGGAGATGCTTGAGGAGTACTCCAACGCATCAACACGTGAGGAAGTACTCAGGATCCAGGAGAGGTACTTGAGGAAGTACGGGCTTGTTTAAAGGGGGCGGTGCCGGCTATAGCCCGCCTTCTGTACTACGGCGGCATTCAGCTATGCGGCCCACCCGTGCCTCACGCGGCAACTCATCGGCACTGCTCGGCCTTGCTCCCGGGGGGACGGCCGTTTCAACGCATCCGCCCCCATTCTCAGCGGGTTACTGACCCCCTGTTGCCAGGGGGTCCTCACCGCATCACCGACATCCGAGGGCGGCCGTGTCGTTTCTGCGCCGTTGCCGCGGGTCTCCCCGCACCCCTTACGGGGTCCCCGTGCCGCGCGGAGGGCGGTGCTTCCTCAGGGGCGTAAACCCCCGTAGCCGCCAGCCGGCTCCGCCCCCAACAAACAACCCCACAACAAACCTAATTTACCTGACCCACCCAAGCAACGAGGAATCGCCGCGGAAACGCTTAAATCTTAAATTAATACTCAAAGAAACGAGGGCCGGTAGCTCAGCCTGGAAGAGCGCTCGGCTTGCAACCGAGAGGTCCCGGGTTCAAGTCCCGGCCGGTCCACCACCCAGCCTTCATTCTTTCCATCAAGTTATCCGCAACATATGAAGCCATGCGTTGCAACACGCGTGATTTCCATGCCTGGCTGACAGCTACCCCTGCCTATACTACCTCGCAAACTTGAGGTTCATTAAGTTCAGTGATGTTGATTAGGAGTTAATGTTCTGACGTTACCATCGTTGGGTGTGACCCTTTATAACTTCTTAGCTTTCGAAGAGATGCATTGGTGATAGTGGTTGTCTGAGGCCTTACCGTACATTGTCTTAGCGGGGTCCGTGGCGGCGGTCTTCGTGGGGATAGGGATTAAGATTGCTTTGGAAGGTGCTTCGGAGGAGTCCGTGTTAAGTGTGGAGGTGCCTGCCAGCGTTGCTGGTGAGGCGTCCGTAGCCCACGAGGTTCCGCCTGCGACTAGTGAGGAACCCAGCGCTCCTATTGCTGAAGAGGGTGAGGTGAAGTCCTCACGTGAAGTTATGGAGCTTGAGGGTAGCGTAGGTAGTGATGGTGGTGAGGGTGAGGTCGTTGCTGCTGTGCGGGGTGGATTCAAGAGGAGGAGGAAGAGAAGGAAGGTTGGGAAGAGGCTTGAGCGTAAGATAGTGAGGCTCTACAGGAAGGGTAAGTCCCCTAAGGAGATCGCGGAGGAGTTAGGTATCTCAACCTCAACCGTGTACAGGAAGCTTAGGAAGTTGATGTCTGTGAAGAGTTGAAGTTAGGCTTAACAGGTTAAAAACTTATGTTGCTTAAACGTTGACGTACTTGCCGCACTTATAGCAATACCACCTTCCGTATTGTTCGATATATGATAGGTAATTGCCGCACGTGGGACATCTGGGAACGCGGTTAAGGACTGCCGGTGGGACCTCAGTGTATTTCCTACACTTTGGGCAGTACCATCTCCCGTACTGAGGGTAGTATATTAGGGCCGCACCACAGGTAGGGCACCGAGGAATTACGGGCTGTGTCGAGGGTTGCTGAACTGGTCGCTGGGTTACGGGGTAGGAAGGTGTCGATACTGCCGTAGGTGATGTGGTGGTTGCGGTGGTTGTTGGTTGTGTTGACGCTGATACCGAAGGCTTACTTTCAGCTAGCTCATCTAGCGGTGTGTTCTCAGTAAGTATTATGATGTCGCCGACAGCCTTTATGTAGGAGACTGGCACCACGTACCTCTTGTCCTTCCCCTCGATTATTAGGGTCACATTCGAAGGGTTTTGAAGGTCGACACCGAAGTCAACGACCTTCCCAAGGTACCTGGCGTCCGAGGTGTAAGCGTTAAGCCCAACCACTGAGGACTTAGTCAGTATTTTCCTTACCAACACTTCAGCACCTCTTCAGCACTACATTACTTTAGGAAATTTAAAAAATAAACGCAGGTGCCTGAACAACGTTAAAAGCGTAACCCCACATGAATTACATGGTGTTCTACGTGGAAACAGGCAAGAAGCTTAAGTCCGCATCCACACCGGAAGACGAGACAGGTAGGCAGTACCACATATCAATTAAGCTAGGTGAGATACCTAGGTACGTCCTCCTTCCAGGAGATCCGGGGAGGGTACCGATAATAGCTAGTTTCTGGGACGAGCACAGGAAACTCTCCGGACATAGAGAATACCTAACGTATGTGGGGACGTACAAAGGGGTGAGAATAGCTGCTACATCAACGGGTATTGGGGGACCTGCAGCCGCCATAGCGATAGAGGAGCTCCTGAGGGTCGGGGCAGACACCTTCATACGTGTAGGGACAACCGGGGCATTGAGGAAGGAGATACGCGTGGGTGACGTGATAATCAGTACGGGGGCAGTCAGGTACGACGGGACAAGCAAGATATACGTGGATCCCGAGTATCCTGCCGTAGCGAGTTATGAGGTTGTCTTAGCGTTGATCGGTGCGGCCGAGGAGCTTGGCGTGAGGTATCATGTCGGACTAACGGCAAGTAGCGACTCGTTCTACATAGGGCAGGGGAGGCCCGGGTACAAGGGGTACCTGCCGAGGAGGTGGGCAACAATACATAAGGACCTAGCCGAGGTGAACGTCCTTAACTTCGAGATGGAGGCGGCCACCCTCTTCACGCTATCCAACATATACGGGGCTAGGGCTGGGGCAGTGTGCGCTGCAATAGCGAACAGGGTTACTGAGGAATTCGTGGCCGGGGCAGGAGTTGAGGACGCCGTTAAGGTGGGGAATGAGGCCGTCCGCATACTGGCTGAGTGGGACGAGGAACTAAGCAAGATCGGGAAGAAGTACGTGACTCCCCAACTAATAGCGAGGCTTGCGAGGAAGTGAGTTAAAGGCGTGCTCCTTGTGAAGGAAAGACTATTACCAACGTAACAGTCATAGTGCGGGGTTACCGTAAATGGTTAAGATATTAATTAATGGAGCGACGATACTGACACTATCAATGGTTCATGACCCCGTAATAGAGAGGGGGTACGTGTACATCAAAGACGGTAAGATCATAGAGGTAGGGAAGGGAGAACCGCCCGAAGACCTAAAGTACCCTGAACTCCTCATTAACGGTGCCGGAAGGCTAGTGATGCCGGGACTCTCAACAGCATTCACCACCGTGACGCTCTACCCCTTCAGGTACAGGGTCACTGACGTTGACTGGGAATACGTTAAGGAGTTTCTAACAACCCTAACGAGAACCGATGTATACTACTTGGCGGCAATGGCATTCATGGAGATGATGACGCGAGGGATAACCTCGGCACTAGTCACCGACATATACCTAGACAACGTCGCCAGAGCAGCTCACGACGCCGGAATATACGTGACCCTAGCCCCACCAATGAACGCCGGCTTAGACGACTTCAACCCCGAGAACGAGGTCCGCCTACTCACGAGCAGGTGGCACGGCAAGGTCAGTGAGGTCCGCGCAGCCCTACTCACCTACGGGGAACCAACTGAGGAGTTTACTGAATTGCTGAGCAAGTACAGGTTGCGTGGATATATCCTCAAAGGTGAGGGGGTGAAGGAAGGACTGGATGATGTAGCATACATTAACCCGAAAAGCTCTGTACCTAATGCGTGTAGCGTGATAAGGTATGGTGATGGGTTAGGCCGCTGGAGCGAGGGTGAGGGGTTAGGGATAGGTGTCAGGCCAGCGTATAGTATGATTGACGTAGTAAGAGACACATCACTACGTACTGGCGTGAGTGAAATCGATGTGCTTCACGCAGCCGTAGTAACGAATAATAAACTAATAGGACATTCATTAGGCCCCATAGAGGTCGGCGCCACCGCGAACATCGTTATGCTCGACACGTCATCACCGCCGGGGTGGCCCCCACCAAGAAGGATTGACGACATAGTGAGGGCAGTTACCCACGGTGACTTGCGCGTGGAGACCGTGATCGTCGGGGACAACATACTTGTTGATGCTGGTGAAACCCTCACGATGGGTTCGGAGGTAGTGATGAAAGCTAGGAGTAGGTTCGATGATAAGGTGACGGAGTACCTATCTAAAAAATAGGTCTAAAAATAGGCTTCATTTCCAGCGACTAGTACCCGCCTTAAGCTACTCCTCAGTTTCCTCCTCTTCGCTGGACGCCTTCTCTATCCTCGACATGATGTAATTGATTAGGTGTTCAGCCTCCTCGCGCTCCACGTACTTCGCTTCCCTAGTGAAGACCTCGATGCTGTCCTTGATTACCTCCTCAATGCTCTTCCCGTCCAGCTGTAGCTTTATCTTCTCAATAATTATGGGTGATGGCTCTATTGCAGCTCCCTTCTTAATATATGCGAAATCATTATCGATTGCCAGTACCTCGAAGGCACCGACGACCCTGTCTCCTAGCTTCAGCACGAAGATTTGGTCGCCGTCCTCAGTCTCCCCTAGCTTTTCGGCGACATACTCCACAGCAGCCGACATTATCTCTGTTGCCTGCCCTATGACCTTCTTGACTGCGGCGTCAACCTCCTCCTGCGGGATCCTCCTAAACACCTCCACCTTTAGGGTGTCGAACTTCCATTCGATGCCCTCGTCGGTCAGTTCGTAGTCGATTGTGATGCGGACTACGTCACCTTTGTCTATTTTGAGTTCGTCGACGAAGAGCCTGTAGAGCACCTTATTTAGTTGGGCGACGTGGAACGCAACGTCGCTGGACTTAATCTTCTTTTCCTTTATCTCGTTGCGTAGCTGAGCAAACATGGTTCGCCTTAGCTTGTCCGCGTAAGCCCCAGCTATAACAAAGCCTGACCTTAACGTAGGCATTAATATCACCAATTAATTAATGATTCCTCACACGTAATTAACATTTGTTACTATATTTTGAACACTATTTCGTGAATTTAATTCGAGTACAGGCTGGAGAACTAACGAATAAATGAGTATTAGAGGATACCGTTAAGGTGATTGAGGATTGAGGTTACTCCGCCGACTAGCTAAGGAGGTGTTAGGGGAGGAGGTCGGCAGGAAGGTCTGGGGTAGGGTGGAGATCATAGGGGACATAGCGGTCATCAGGAAGCCCCCGGACGTTGACCTAGAGACCCTCAAGATACTTGCTAACGAGTTAGTGAGGAGGCTGAGGTACGTGAGGTCGGTGTGGGCGGCAGTAACCCCGGTTACCGGCACCTACAGAGTGCGTGAGTATGTACACCTAGCTGGTGAGGAGCGGTCTGAGACCATATACAGGGAGCATGGGTGTGTGTTCAAGGTGGACATACGTGAGGTCTACATTTCACCTGTACTCAATTACGAGCATATACGGGTAGCGAGGAAGGTTGCGAAGGGTGAGTACGTAATAAATATGTTCGCTGGTGTAGGGCTATTCTCAATAATAATTGCTAAGCATGCCTCACCAAGTAAGGTGATATCCATAGACATCAACCCGATAGCGCATAGGTTAATGGTGGAGAACATAAGGCTGAACAAGGTTGATGACGTGGTTGAGGCAGTGCTGGGGGACGCGTGTGAGATCGTGAAGAGGTATCGAGGAATGGCGGACAGGGTGTTAATGCCGTTACCTGAACTCTCTGTGAAATGTCTGCCGCAGGCTGTGGAAGCCCTTAAAGGCAAAGGTGTTGTGCACGTGTATGAATTCGTTACCGCGACATCAAGAGAGGAAGCCGTAGTCGAGGCGAAGAAGATATTTGGTGACGCACTCAACGAGCTAAACGTATCGTATGACTTCGAGGAGGGCAGGGTTGTGAGGAGTGTGGGGCCCAGATACTATCAAGTTGTGCTGGACATTAAGATTTCGAGGAGGATTTAGACCTACGTGATTTCCGCCTTCCCTCAACTGGGATGACCCGCACACCGATTCCGAATAATTCGCGCATCACGTACTCTAGGAACCTCACGTAATTTCCTCTACGCCCCATGAAGGAGCCGAAGAAGTTCTCGTCAATTGTTATGGCGACGTAGGATCCCTTGAAGTCAACGTCCTCAACCCTCTTCCAGATCCATGATATCGGGTGGACAGCCCTTATGAGCTCCGTTAGGTCAACATCGAGTTCAACGCCCCTGACACGCGCGTCAACGTCCTTCTCGACGGCTGTGATCCTTTCTCCTTTTCTCCCGACTAACCTCCCCATATGTCCCTTCTTAACTATAACGAGAAATCTTGGGACGTGCTCAGGCGATATTTCGGTTTTCCTCATGTAGTCAAGTAGGTCTAGGACTGTGATGACATCAGCGTCAGGCGACCTCACCCTTATGGCCTCAAGCACTTTGGCCTCGCTCTCCTTAAGTTTCCTTGTACGTAACATGTATTCCATCATTAGGCGGAGACCCATCTTAGCACCTTCTCTTACGATGTCCTTAACCCCTAGGTCAACGACTATGGCTTTAGGTTCACCTGCGAGTATATCCCTTAGAACGGAGGATGCGTCCCTGCCCTTCCCCCTTAATGCCTGGAATATGGGGTCAGCAGCAACTATTAACCTGCTGTTACGCCCAACCCTGATCAGGGCCTCAATCAGTGATTCAATCTTTAGTGTCTGCGCGTCGTCGATAAACACCACGGAGTCATCGAACGTCCTGCCCTTTAGGTAATGGCTGTCCGCGAACGTTATCTTTCCCTCATTGACCATGGCATCTATCTCAGACCATTTCACGAAGTTCCCTAGGACGTCAATGATGTATTGCTTTGAGAGTTCGTAGAATTGCTTGCCTGCCTTAGCCACCGTTAGTTCCTCACCAGTAGTCACGTCTATGACCGGCCTAACGATGACTAACCTCCTGTACTTCTCCTCCCTAACGGCGTCAATACCATACGCTAACGCGAGTAGGGACTTACCCACGCCGGTGGGGCCAAAGATCCCTACGATGGTATATTCCTTACTAAGTAATGCATTCCTTACTGCTTCCTGACCAGGCGAGAGTGGCTTTATGGTGTTCAGCAACATCCACGTTACACCGTATGAGGTTATGTTGGGGGGTTAAATACTTCCGTTGCTTAACGGTCTCTGGATGCGGACGATGATTGCCGATCCCATCGTTAATGAGAGGATATGGAGGACAAGGAAGGAGGAGTTCCTCAAGAGGCTTCAGGAGGATGAGGAAATAGGGTACCTTGATGCCGACATTAAAGATATATTAATGATGTTCTTCAAGAGGGAGAAGTCCTTCACAATAAGTTCCTGTAGCGGGAGGATAGTACTAGTTGACTCTCCCATGCCGTGGATGAGGGATCCGTCATCCGTGGTGTTCAAGAAGCATTCACCAATAAGTGTTGAGGAGATAAGGCCCATCATTGAGGGTCCGGTGGTTTGGCGGTTATGGTTAGTCGTTACGGGACCCATAATCCATGTCTCGACACTGGATCTTGATGAAGCCGTGGAGGTGCTGGAGATCGCGCGTGAGGCCGGGCTGAAACACTCGGGGATATTATCACTGAGTTCGAAGGGAATCATAGTTGAGTTGATGTCTGGTGTGAGACTCACGATACTTTTACGTGATAAGGACGTAAGGGTTGTGGAGGATGATAAGTTAGGTGAAGTGGTGAGCGTTGCTAACGAGGCGCTACTGGAGGGTAAGAAGAGGCTTGACACGTTGCGGGATGCATTAAGGAGGCGCGCCGTTACTTAAGTTCCTGCATATACGCCATATCCTTAGTTGCTGAGATCGGGAAGACCATGGTTTCCTCTACACTTACGTACGCCTTTATACGTTCTCCTATCCTAACAGGTGTTTCTGGGTCTACATTAAGCAGGAAGTCTACCCCAGAAGCCTTAACACGTATTTCGAAGTACGGCCCTATGTATGATACCCAGTCGATGATGCCTTCAATAACATTATGTGGTTTAGCTGGCGGGATTAGCTTGAAGGAGTGTGGGCGGATGATGATGACCACCTCATCACCTTCCCTGACCTTAATGTCAGGGGCTGGAGGCATGCCCTTAACAATCAGAGATCCTGCCTTCACAGTGACTACTCGGGAAGGATCGACCTCACTAACCTTCCCACGGAATATCGTGTACCTACCAAGGAACGTGGCTACGAAGAGGTTGCGTGGTCTCCGATAAAGCTCTTGCGGTGTGCCAACCTGCATTACCTTCCCCTGATTCAACACAGCTATTCTGTCAGAGATCACCATGGCTTCCTCCTGGTCATGCGTGACATATATTGCAGTTATGCCTAACTTCTTCTGGATCCTCTTGATCTCCTCCCTCATCTCTATCCTGAGCTTCGCGTCTAGGTTACTCAGAGGCTCGTCAAGAAGGAGAACCCTAGGCTCAACCACCAAAGCCCTAGCTAACGCGACCCTCTGTTGCTGTCCGCCAGAGAGTTGCGTAGGATAGCGGTTCTCCATACCGCTCAGCTTAACGAGTTCTAAGACCTCCTTAACACGTCTTCTGATTTCATCCTTAGGCAGTTTCCTTATCTTAAGTCCGTACGCGATATTATCAAAAACCGTCATGTGAGGCCACAATGCATAATTCTGGAAAACCATCCCAGTGTTTCTCTTGTAGGGTGGGAGGTCCGTCACCTCTTGATCATCGAAGAATATCCTACCACTATCACACCACTCAAGACCAGCTATGACTCTTAACGTGGTTGTCTTACCACATCCCGATGGCCCTAGGAAAGAGAAGAACTCACCGTGGTTTATCGTTAGGGTTACGTGGTCAACGGCCACAACCTTCCCGAAGGTTTTCACGACGTTATCTAGCCTCACGGTAACCATGATTACACACCCAGGAAAGCCACCCTCTGCTTAAGTATGTAGTTGGACAGACTAATAGCAGTTATCTGTAGGACCATCAGTAACACACCTAGTGCAGCGGCTATGCTCACAGCTCCCACAGTCCCAGTGCTGTATATGACCTGCGACATGAGGAACGTTATCGGTCCCTGAGCAGGGTTATGCGCGCCGAGGAGCAGAGAGGTGCTGACCTCATTCATCATGTACACGAAGGAAAGTATTGCCCCTCCAATCACGTTAGCGGAGATTAACGGTATCACTATGGAGAAGAACGTCTTAACCCTGCTAGCACCTAAGTTCATTGCAGCCTCCTCCAAACTCACGTGTGTTTGCTGGAGACCCGCCACAACTGACCTAGTAAGGAACGGCGACCTCCTCACGGTGTACGTGAAGACTAGAAGAGCCCCAGGGTTTATGAAGGGATCCATGAAGGTCTTGAAGAATACTGAGCCGAAGAAGATTAGGTAACCCACGGCAACGATAATTCCCGGTATAACTATAGGTATAGTAGTCATCACGTCTATGATGTCCCTCCCAGGTATCTTTCTTCTAATCACTATGTAGGCCGCACTGGTTCCTAAAATTATAGTTATCAGGATTGCTAGGCCAGCGTACGTAACACTATTCCGTATAGCTGTAACAACGTCCGGCTTAGTTACCAGTGCCCGCATATACTCTAATGTAAAGGATGTTGGTATAGCGCCACTTGTTGCCCAGTTAGTTAGTGCTAAGACAACCACACCTATCTGCGGGAAGCAGGAAATAATTACTAAGGGTATCATGAAGGCATAAACAGCCAGCATGCCTAACGGTCCAAGCCTTCTGACCCTAGGACTCCACCTGCCTCCCTTCGCAAGCATTGCGTACTGTCTGAGTGATACGTATTTCTTTATAATCATGAATGCAACGACAGCAATCATCAACATTATTAATGCAACGACATACGCTGATGGTGAGACCTGTTCTAGGCTAAATGCTTGCTGGAATTGCGTGTAGACATAGAAGGACATTAGCTTATTATGGAGTCCGTCACCGAATGCGCCAGCTAAGCCTATGGGTGCTCCGAGGTCTTCCATGCTGAATACGAACACTAACGTTGCACCAGCCGCTAAGCCGGGAAGTGATAGTGGGAACGTTATCGTTCTGAATAGCTTAAAGCCATGCGCTCCGAGGTTCTCTGCCTGTTCCTCGAGTGATGGGTCTATATTGATTATGCTTGAGAGTACGTTCATGTAAACTATTGGGAAGAAGCTTAACGTTTGTATGAGTATGACGGCAGGTAATCCTGAAATTACTACGGTGAAAGGTGCATGGAGTACGTGGCGTAATATGTAATTCAGGAGTCCACCTTCTCCTAGAACCTTACCTATAACGTAGGCGTTCACGAATGGTGTTGCTAAGAGCGGTATGAAGAGGAGTACCCTGAATATGTTCTTCCCCGGAAAGTTGTACCGGGCCATTATGAACGCTGCAATCGTCCCTATTATAGATGCGAAAATCATGACGCATGTTGACACAAATATTGAATTGAATATGTAACCAAAGTCTGGTCCTTCAGCACCTATAACCAGCGTTGTCAATGGAACAAGTATGCGCGACCCGTTAGGCAGGACCTCGAATCTATACCTATGCATTAACTTGAAGAATTGAAGGTTTGGAGGGTACTTTATCATGTCTGGGTCCGAGAATGTTTGCTCGAATTGTTGAATCGATAAGTGACCTTGAAATATGAATGCTTTATATAATATGGAGAAAACAGGGAGCAGAAGGAAGAAAATCAATATGAAGAGCACGAATATTAGCTGAGTAGTTGTCAGAGAGTCAAACTCACGCTTCACGCTTCTCAATAAATTAGAAAAGCGTGGCATTTATCGTGCCTCGATACAAGTAAAAAATCAGCCTCCTATTAAAGCTTGTAGTTCCTTTTCCACGTTAAGGTATCTCTCCTTAGCAAGCTTAGTCCACTCAGCAATTAACTTGTTCCTGTAATCCACGTTCTTGAATATTTTGTCGTTAAGCATCTTAGCAACCTTTAATGTGAAGGTCAAGGTCTTCCCCGTGTCGGGATCCTTGAACTGGAACTTGTCAGGATTCGCTAAGTCATCAATGAGCTTCTCTAGCTGATTCTTGTTTATTTTACCATGAAGGTATGCGAGGGCTATTTCCCTCCACACTTTCTGAAGGACATCATGAGCCTGCGTTAGTGTTGCGTAGAAGAACCACCTCATTGAATGTACGGTTTCCTCAGCAAGTGTTTCATTGAAGTTTATTGTCGTAGCCTTCAATGTTCTCTCATACGCTGCTTTCAAGTCAGGTCTAGCTCTTCCTTGAGGTGTTTCAGTGAACACCTTCGGATTTATGGGCATCCTATTTATCTTTGGATTCATCCAGAGGGCTTGTCCTTGAGGAGATAGCACCCACGCTATAAATGCCTGTGCAGCTAAGGGGTGCTTTGTTGTTGTTAGCATTGCTATTGGGTCGCCGTTGACTATAGTTCCGTCCTTGGGTAAGATGTACTGGCACTCCTTCGGGTTCTGGAGTTGGGCAGTATATCCGTAGAAATCTATAGTTATGCCTACAGCTATATCACCTCTAATCACAGCGTCTCTGACAAGTCCTGATTGATCATAGATCCTGGCGTTAGCTGCCATCCTAGTTATTATCTCCCATCCCTTTTCCCAGCCGTAAATTTGCAGGATTATCTGATACATTCTTGTATTGCTGGTACTCTTTGTGGGATCAGCAACGCCGACCATTGGTGTAGGTAACGTGACTGCGAAGTCAGGGCTTGCTAGATCAACCCATTTCTCTGGAGTCGGTAAACCGTATTCTTGCAACTTCTTTTTGTTTATCGTGAAGCCGAAAGATGCTATTGCAGCCGCTATCCACTTTATATGACCTTCTTTGTCAGTTTTTATCATGGTGGAGCCAGCAATTTCTTTGGGAATATCCTTCAGCACTTTCATGACGTCACTACTATTTATAGTTGCTAGTAATCCCTCCTGCATCAGAATGTTGAACATTGTGGGTCCGCCACCCCAGGCTACATCTATGGACTGACCTCTCTGTGAGGCGTACTTTATGGTGTCTATCCACTGCGTGGGTTCTATAGGTAGCCAGATAATGTCCACTATATGGTACTTCTTCGCTAAGTCTGTCTTCAGAAACTCAACCTTAGCTTGGTCAAGGATATCGGATGGATGCCTTGTAAGAACCCTAAGTACTATTCCTCCTTGAGGAGTGCTTGTCGTGGTTGTCTTTGTTGTCGACGTTGTTGATGTGGATACGGGAGTGGTGGTACTTGTGGAAGTAGAGGTGGTAGTCGTTGAAGAGGTGGTTGTGGAGGTGGTAGTGCTTGTGGTGCTCGTAGTCGTTGATGTACTAGTGGTAGTTGTGGAGGTAGTTGGTGATAATGTCGTGGTTGTTAATGATGGTTTCTGGCTACTTAAGTACCAAGCTATCCCGCTCAACACAGCTATAATTATAACAATAATTATTGCTGCTGATGCGGCACGCGAGATTGCACGTCTTGCTCTACGCGACATAATGTCACCATACAATGAATTACCCAAGCAGTATATAATTTTACATTAACCGGTAGCTTTTGTCTAAATGATTATTTGATTTGTTTATGTACTGGTGGTCACCTGGTTTACCACAATAAGTTACGTTAAGAGGAAATTATGTTAAATATGTCTCGGAGTGCATCAAGGGTGCTTAATTGAGGGTTTTATTTCAGTAAATTAGATTTTATTTAGTGGGATTCATCGAGTTATATCACATTAATATTATTGACATAGTTTCAACGAAGCCAGATTTATATACCTCACCACCGAAAATATGATACGAACGTTATGAAATGTACTATGTATATGGTGGTGAGGTACGCAATGAAGGGTAAGTTTGTAGCCCTTGTAATACTAGCTCTACTGGCTATAGGCGCAGTAGCATTAACAACATCGGTTTACGCAGAGTCGCAACAGAAGCCTTTAGTAATTGCGATAGCGTTAGGGTTAATGGGTGAGGATCCCTACCTCAAGGCAATGATAGGCAATATAACGGAGGTTAACTGGAAGGTCATTACTGGGGACTTCACTTACGACGACATTAAGGACGCGAAGATGATAATATTCGTCCAGGTTGACACCACATACAATGTAACGGATGAAATGGCACAGGCAATAGCAAAATGGTTTGCCCAGGGCGGTAAGACACTATGGGTGACCGGTGACAGTGACTACAAGGGCGGTGACTATATGAGGATACCCAACACAAACAAGATTCTAGAGGCAGTTGGGTCTCACTTAAGGAATGACAACTGTGAGGTTGTTGACCCAACGCTGAACGCTGGTAAGGACTACAGACCTACAGCACTAATTCAGCCAAGCCCGGAGCTCGCGGTGCTGGCTGGTGGCGTGTATCATCCAGTTCTGTTCCACGGTCCTGGTGCCTTGGCTGTTGAGTATAATGGTAAGTGGTACCCGCTATTCAATGACACTAAGCCGCCGCTGCCGAACATCTACAAGATAGCGGTTACGAGTAAGGATGCAACAATACATGAGTTCGTTAAGCCGTATCCGAAGGCATATGACATACTTAACCCGCCTAGGAAGAGCTTCGTCCTCATGGCTGCAGAAATATTCTATGATAAAGGCAACATAGTCTTATTAAGCGGAGATGCACCCTATGATCACTATACAGGAATGTATAGGGATAGTTATCACGGATACAAATTAAGTGGCACGACCTTCGTCAAGAACGTCATTCTATGGGGTGTTGGACTACTAGGACAGAGGATACCGGAGGTGGGTAAGGAACTGATTAACCTCCAGAATGAGGTACAAACTCTACAGAGCCAGTTGAAGAATCTACAGAGCAAAGTAACCCAGTATGAGGATCAGATCAAGAGCCTCCAGAACCAGCTAAACCAAGTCAAGAGCGAGAAGAGTCAATACCAGAAAGAAGCTGAGCAATACAAGAGCCAGCTACAAAGTCTGCAGAGTAAGGTATCACAGTATGAGAACCAGATTAAGAGTCTGCAGGATCAAGTCAATAAGCTGAACAGTGAGATCTCGGGCCTCAACACAAGGCAGTATGTATTCCTAATAGTGGGCATAATAATAGGTCTAATAATAGGTGCGATAATAGGCTTTAAGGCAAAGAAGTAAAATAATTTTAAATTTTTCACAAACTACCCATATATTCTGTTATCTCATTTCCATCAGATTATAATTATTTAACATTTAACTCCATACGTAGATCTGGGGAAACACTACGTTAAGTTAATATAGTATATTGTAGGGTAAGGTGATTGAGGGGTAAGTTTGAAAGTAGCTAAAGCATTAACTGTGTTAGTTCTACTTGCCTTACTCGCCTCCGTAATTCCGGCGTGTAACACAACAGCCTCTGTGGTACAGTACTATGCAAAGATCGTGAAGTATCCCACGCTAGCATACCCGGAACCCGTAGTTATAGGAAAGGACTTAGAGGTCAGAGTAGCGCTACCAGAGAATACAAAGCTATCTGACGTCAGCCTAACGATATCTAACCCGTACTACGGGAGCTATGCGTTAAAGCTGAGTGGTAATCCATCATATAGTATAAAGTGGAAGGCATGGATATTGAAGTTCATAGTATCCAAAGATGTAAAACCAGGTCTCTACGACTTCACATTGAAGTTTAATGCTGGAGGTAAGAGTTACAATGTCGTAATGCCGCACGCAGTCTGGGTTCTTGAGAAAGAGCCGGAGAAGCTGAAGATCATAGTAACAGGAGATACTAAAACACCTGCTGGGAGACCGTACTGGTTTGAAATGGTTGCTGAAGCCAACTTAATTCATCCAGATGCGTTCTTCTTCGACGGAGATGAGGTTGACAGACCCACGATGATGTCAGCGTGGCTATACTTCTTGCAAGGTTGGCTATCGCTTCAGATACCATCATACGCTATAATAGGCAACCATGAGTACGAGAAAGCGAATGAGGCCATAGCGTGGAGTAACATTATGGGTTACAGAAATTACAGTGTAACAATAGGGAAGTTCCTGATATTAGCATTAGATTCGGGGATGGATGGTTGGGTACCAATGTCGCAACTTCAGTGGGCAGAAAACATATTGAAGAATAACCCAGACAAGGTCAAGATAATGATATTCCATCACCCACTCTTCGGCTATAAGATAAGAGATGATAAGATAGCTGAAATTAAGGTCAGCTCAGTGAATGACTTCGACAACCTTCTCAAGAAAGGCTTCATCTACGGGTCTTGGGCTGATCATCCTAAGGAGGCAAAGAAGTTATTCAGTATGATCTTGAAGTATGGTGTTCACTTAGTCTTCACAGCACATACCCACACAGACATAAATAACGTTGTGATATACAATGGAACCAAATACTACTTCATAACAATGTCTGGTGTCCCATTCGATGTTCGCGAGAACGATAAGAGAGGATTTAGGTTAATAACGGTTTACGCTAACGGTTCATTTACTGTTAACACCCTAACGTACCCGCCGGGAGCCCCGCTAAATAAATACCCCAACAGCATACCCATAGATAGTGGTGAAGGGACAGTACCGTATATCCTAGGGCTAATAGACTACTACTACAGCCCAAGCAACGACGGCAAACATCACGCAGTAAGCTTCAAAGCCATAAACCACCTCAACGAGACATTCAATAACATATTCATAGAGTTCAAGCTACCTAAGGACATACCAATAAGCAAATACAAGATAATACCCAAGCCACCGAAGGTAGAGGTAATAGAAACCAGCAATTACTACTACCTCAGGATACTTAACGTCAACCTAACGCCAAACAGCGTGATCCAGTACACCGTAGCCGCAACCCCAGATAACGACAAACCGCAAATAAGTAACAAGGTAACGATTACCCAATCAAAGAAAGACCCAACATGGTTTAAAGGGATAGTCAGCGTCACCGACAATGGTTGGGGGGTGAAGGACATCAAGGTATACTACAGCACAGACAGTGGAAAGAGTTGGAAGGAGGCTCAAGTATATGACATTAACACACCAACGTCACTCTCCTCAGGCTCTGTCGTGCTAAACTTCTGGATCAAAGGACTAACCAATAATGCACTACTAAACATAACAGCAACGGACTTCGCAAACCACACGACATTTAAGGTATTCAAATACGTCAACGGTGAAGTAACAACATTCACCACAACCACTACGAGCACTACTACAACAACATCCTCCCCTATAACTACAAGTTCATCGACGACCACCACCTCAAGCACCACGATAAGCACATCAACTACCACCACAACAACCACCTCAACAACGACTACAACAAGCACGACAACGCAGACCACGCCCAGTACTACGTTAACGTCGTCCAGCACCTCACCAACAACGATACGATCTCAGACCCCGTCAGGGCAGCCACTCTCTCCTGCAGTAGTCATAGGCGTAGGAATAGTAGCTATAGTTATAGTAGGTGCAATAATGTACATAATATTAAGGAAAAATGCTAAATAATTTTTTATCAATTAATGCAATTGAGCTAATTTTTCTGTACTAACGATACT
Source organism: Desulfurococcales archaeon (assembly GCA_027023255.1). Classification (GTDB taxonomy): domain Archaea; phylum Thermoproteota; class Thermoprotei_A; order Sulfolobales; family NBVN01; genus WAOL01. The sequence goes on along the minus strand of JALVVU010000168.1, from coordinate 5,655 downwards.
ACTCGGAACCGCAGGAGTGCACTTTTAGAATTATTACTCACTCTAAGTAATATTCTGCTGTTTAAGGACATTTAATAAATAACATTCTTCAGAAGATGCTGAGGTAATCCTACGTTATTGACAATATCTACATGGGATACAAAAAGCTTATATTGCCATGACATATTACTCAAACTAAGCAAGAAACGTAGGGTGATGCCGGTGGAAACAAGCTCACTATAAGCGGATCCCGTCCTTATAGTGTCAAGTTAGTATGCCCTATGTGTGGAAAATCATTACATCCATCCTATACATCCTTTCTATGCCCGCACTGCAGACTTCCGCTAAGTGTTGAACTAACTTTCCACAGAAACGTAAATTGGGAAGCAATACCTGGAAGCCCAAGTGTTTGGAGGTATAGGTCCCTAATACCGGTGCCGGACAAGGCGGAGACAGTATCGTTGAACGAGGGTGGGACCCCACTGATAAGGTCAAGGAAGGTGAGCGATGATCTAGGTATGAAGGAACTACTTATTAAATTCGAGGGGCTTAACCCCACAGGATCCTTTAAAGATAGAGGGATGACCGTAGGAGTAACCCTAGCGAGATATCTAGGCTTCAAGGGAATCATGGTTGCGAGCACGGGGAACACCTCAGCGTCAGCTGCGGCATACGCAGCCAGGGCCTCCATGAAGTGTGTTGTTGTGCTACCTAAGGGAAAGGTTGCCCGAGGCAAACTGTCGCAGGCAATACTCCATGGTGCAGCAATTATCGAGGTTGAGGGATCGTTCGATGACGCACTTAAGGCCGTGATTAACGCTTCATTAGAAAGCAAGGAACTGTACCCACTAAATTCATTCAATCCCTGGCGCCTGGAAGGTCAGAAGACGATAGCGTATGAGATATATGATCAGCTTGGGAGAGTTCCTGACACCGTAGTGGTACCCGTAGGGAACGCCGGTAACATATCAGCGATCTGGAAGGGCTTCAAGGAACTCAAGGAAGGAGGAGTCATAGACACCCTCCCAAGGATGTATGGTGTTCAAGCTGAAGGGGCAGCACCGCTGGCTAAGGCCTGGAGTGCAGATGAGTCAACGTTAACCCCGGTGGAGTCGCCAGAAACTATAGCTACGGCAATAAGGATAGGTAAACCCATAAACTGGGTTAAGGCTCTTAAAGCCGTTAAGGAATCAGGTGGTGCGATAGTTGCGGTAAGTGACAATGAAATACTGGATGCTCAATCCACCTTAGCAAGGCTTGAGGGTATAGGCGTCGAGCCAGCCAGTGCAGCCCCACTAGCAGGTTTAAGGGAGCTACTCAAGTCGCGGGAAATAGACCGTGATGAAGTAACGGTCATTATTGCGACGGGTCACGCCTTAAAGGACCCCGAGACGGCCGCATCACACGAGTCGCGCATATTTTCCGCTAAAAGCCCCTATGAGGCAGTGGAAATCATAAGGGGGCTGGTGAGTTGGGATGAGGATCGGTAAGTACAGAGCATACTCCAGTACCGCAAACCTAGGTCCGGGGTTCGACGTGCTTGGGATGGCGTTACAGGCATTCTACGATGAGGCAGAGGTACGTGTGAGCATGAATGGCGAGGGAAAAGTCAAAGTAAGGTATGTCGGTCCTTACAGTAACCAGGTGAGTAGCTTTGCGGGAGACTGCGTTGCAAAGCGAGCAGCACTCGCGCTCCTAAGGAGGTACCGTAGCGATGTTGACGTGAACATAGTGATATGGAAGGGAGTTCCCCCAGGGAAAGGCTTAGGAAGCAGTGGTGCTTCCGCTGCTTTAGTCGTACATGCACTTGATGACATACTGGATCTTGGGCTAAGAGACGAGGAGAAAGTATTGCTAGCAGGTGAGGGTGAAGTTGCTTCTGCTGGAACCCCGCACTACGATAACGTCGCTGCCAGCTTGCTTGGTGGTCTCGCAATCGTCAGTAAGTCAAAAACAGGTATTAAGGTATGGAGCACTAAGATAAGGGTAATGTTCGTTATCGCGGTCCCGGATGTACATACGCACCACTCGAAGACTAAGTTAATGCGCTCCCTAATACCTGACGAGGTACCCTTAAACGCCCATGTAGAAAACAGCTCGTACCTAGCAACCCTGCTGGCAGGCCTATTGACGGGGGACCTTAAGCTCGCAGGGTATGGAATGAGTAATGACGTAATAGTAACTAAAGCGAGGTCGCCTCACGTGCCGTGCTATGCTGAAGCCCTGGAGGCCGCCATAAAGGCAGGGGCCTACGGATTCACGTTAAGTGGTGCAGGACCCTCAACAGTAGCTCTAGTTGATGAGTGTAGCGCAGGGACTGTGGCTAAAGCACTGGAGAAGGCTTACTCATCATGCGGTGTAAAGGCGCAGGTTGTGATAACTCAAGTTGCTGGTAGACCTGAACGCCTTGATTAAGGGGTGTTGCGTCATGCATGAAGTTAGGATTGGGTTGATAGGTTTCGGGAACGTTGGACGGGAGTTTGTCCGCCAATTACTAGCCCGTGAGCACATCATAGCTGAGAGATTCAGGGTAAGGTTCAGTATAGCGTTCATAGCTGACTCTAGAGGTGTGCTTTACGGGACCCCCACAATACGTAGAGACCTCCTTGAGAAAGCTCTTAACGTTCCTAGAGGGGCTGTTTCATCGCTGAAGGGCGGTGTGCGGGGTGAATCAGCCTGCAGTGCTGTAGAGAAAGTGAGGCCTGAGGTCGTTGTTGAGGTTACCCCGAGTATCTATGACCTTAACTCTCCTGCCTTGGAAAACGTTGATGTTGCATTAGAGAGTGGTGCCGACGTTGTGTTAGCTAATAAGGCACCGCTTGCATTAAGGTATGAGTATTTTATGAAGAGGGCGGCTTCCCTTGGGTGCAGGATTTTCTTTAAGGCATGTGTTATGGCTGGCACGCCGTTAGTGGATTTCATAATGTATGGTTTGAGGGGCAGGGAAATTGGCTCCTTGGTGGGCATACTGAACGGTACCACGAACTACGTGCTAGGTTTAATAGAGGATGGTCTAAACTTCAGAGAAGCTTTGAAGAGGGCTGTAGTTGAGGGCTATGCCGAACCTAACTATGCCACCGACTTAGAGGGCATAGACTTAGCGGCGAAGGCATCAATACTGTATTCGTTAAGCATGAAGCCGATTTCAATCAACGACGTGATTATTGAGGATAAGATCGATGAGGGCGTTGAGGAAATCATCAAGAATGCTAGGTCGAAGAGACTGAAGGTGAAGTACGTTGCGGTACTCCTCAGAAATGAAGTTCCTAGGGTGAAGCTAGTCACGCTTAGTGAGGAGGACATTATGGCTCAAGTGAAGGGTGTGCAGAACTGTGTTAAGATAAGGACCCTTGATGGGTCCGAGATACTGCTAATGGGACCAGGTGCTGGGCGTAGGGTTACGGCCCTAACGCTTTTAAGTGACCTTCTACTTTCCGTGCACAAAGTTTGGAGCGGAGGGGGCTAAGCATGGAAAAAATAGTAATCACGAAGTTCGGGGGGTCAATACTATCTAACGGGTCAGACTACTCACGAATAGCTGATCACATCAAGAACCTCACCGAGCGGGGCGTAGGGACAGTAGTTGTGGTTTCAGCAATGAAGAATGTGACTAACTCCCTCATCAAACTGATAAGTCATCCCGTGCAGTACAGAGCCATACTAAACTGGATTAAGGAGAAGTATGAGCTTGCGTTAAAGGATGCCTGCAATGGTGGGTGTAAGGAGGAATTCTATGAGGCCTTCAAGGAACTCGTGACTGAGCTAGAGCGTGTTGCATGGGCAATTGGCGTACTTGGGGAAGTATCCCCTAAGGTCAAGGACTACATACTATCGTTCGGTGAGAGGTTATCATCGATAGTAATGTGTGCTGCTTTATCCTCTAAGGGAGTTCCGTGCGAATTTCTCTCGGGTTTCGACGCCGGGATCGTTACTGACGACAACTTCAGTGAGGCTAGACCGATTCACGAGATATCCTCCAGGCTCTCGAGGGCGAAAATACTGCCACTCCTTAGGGCCGGTAAGGTGCCTGTAGTCACGGGATTCATCGGCGGTACCTTAGACGGCGCCATAACGACATTAGGTAGGGGAGGTAGTGACTACACAGCGACACTGCTTGCTAGATATCTAGGTGCGGAGGAGGTTAGGCTATATACGAACGTACCAGGCATACTGGCTGCCGACCCTAGGTTCGTTGACGATGCACGAGTTGTTAGTAAGTTATCATTTAAGGAGGCTATGGAGCTAGCTTACCTAGGGGCTAAGAAGTTTCACCCGCGTACGTTCGAACCTCTCTTGGGCACGGGGATACGAGTGAGGGTTACCTCAATAGATGAGCCCGATGGCGGCACCGTCATAGACGATGTGGGTGGGGCACCACCACTTAAGGCGGTGGTGGCGCTCACCGACCTGGCCTTAGTGAGTGTCGAGGGTGCTAGCATGGTTGGTCGCCTAGGGACAGCGGCTGAGATCATGCGGGCCGCTTCCGCTTCAGGCGTTAACATCGTCGGCATAGCCCAACCTGTCTCTGAGGTTTCCATAACGTTAGTGGTGAGAGATAAGGACGCCGATAATCTCGTCTCTGCACTGAAAGGACTTGGAGATGGTTTCGTGAGGAACGTAGATGTGAGGAGGAACGTCTCAGCAGTTATTGTCGTTGGCGAGGGACTGCGTAATACGGGGACACTTCGCGACGTACTTTCCCGTGCTATCAACGATAGGGCTAAGCTAATGCTTTGGTATGTTGGTGACTCAAGCATAACGCTAGTGGCTGAGAACGACGTTATTGGCGAGATCGTTAGGGGTCTTTATGAGGAGGTGATTGGAAATGGATAAGATCCCGGTCGCGGTTCTGGGCGCAACAGGCTTAGTGGGACAACGCTTCATAGAGATACTGAGTAAGCACCCCTGGTTCGAGGTAGAGTACGTTGCGGCATCCGAAAGGAGTGCAGGGCTCAAGTACGCTGATGCAGTGAATTGGGTTCTAAACAAAGAGATACCTGAGAGCGTAGCTAACCTAGTGATTGGTAGTGTGTATGACGTGCCTGATGACATTGAGATAGTGTTCTCAGCACTGCCTAGTAGCATTGCGGAACCGGTTGAGGTCAGCTTAGCTAGGCGGGGCTTCACGGTGGTGTCGAATGCCAGTCCCCTGCGCATGGAGCCTGACATACCTCTCCTAAATCCTGAGGTTAACCACGATCACATTAACTTGTTGAATGTGCAGAGAAGAAGGAGGGCGTGGAAGGGCTACATACTTAAGAATCCTAACTGCACGACGGCGATACTCACGCTTAGCTTAGCCCCGATACTTAACGAGTACGGCATAGAGCAGTTAATGGTTACTACAATGCAGGCAATAAGCGGCGCCGGGCTACGGGGAGTGCCAGCGTACCTAATAACTGATAACATAATACCGTATATAGAGAAAGAGGAAGTAAAGGTAATGACTGAAACTAGGAAAATACTGGGAAAGCTCTCCGAGAGAGGAAAAGTAGAACCACTAAACCTCCCTATCGCGGTAACAACGACTAGAGTGCCGGTTCTCGATGGACATATGGAGGTAGTGTACATAAAGACCTCCAACGAAGCAGAGCCATCAGAAATCATGGATATCCTTGAGAATTTCAAATCGCTACCACAGGAACTCAAGCTACCGACAGCACCAAGTAAACCAGT
>JALVVU010000167.1 GCA_027023255.1 Desulfurococcales archaeon | reverse complement strand
TGAGTAGCGGGACAAGCGTTAATGCGGTCGAGGTTAAGAACGGTAAGTATTTACTTAACTCTCCCTCTCTCCATATCCTAATACCCCCGGCCGTTGCCAGTAAATAAGTTAACCATGTTGCTGGAACTCCCCAAAGCATGATTATTAGCTGGAAATTCAACTGAGTTATTGTTGGTGCGCCACTAGCCAATAACTTGCCCGCGAGCACCGCATACCTCGGGGATACTAGCAACTCTCTTACCACTAACCACGAGGAACCGCTAACGACCCACGTAATGAAGGTGGGGATGTCTAGAAGGAAGAGTGGCGTATATAACATCCAAGCCTCTGAGTGAGTAGCTGCTACAGCTAGGGATGCTGCCCCAAGCAATGCAAGCCTATGGATCTTCACGGTACTTTCACGCCATCCAAGCCGCCAATAAAGGGTAGCTAACGCTAAGCACATTGCCGCGAGGTTAGCGTGGTAACCGCCGAAGACGAAGTAGAGGGGAACAGAAGCAAGGAGTGCAGCCGTGAACCCAAACCACTTCCCGATCCCCACCCTCCTACATACACCTTCTGCAAGTATAGTCACCAAGGCGCCAGCACCAGCTATGTAGAGCACGTCGAATACCCTGAACGGAATAAGCCTAGTTATCAGGAAGACGAACCCCACGAAGAGCGGTCTATCACCCTGATTGAATCCTAGTAACCTAACTGTTATGTTGCTCCAGTCGGTGCTCCGTAGCCAGCGCCAATAGTAAATATGATCAACATCCACTAACACACCCCTAGGATTTAGCCATGGGTAATAAGGAGCCATAAGCACTATGAAAGCAACCAGCCAAGCAGTAACCGCCTCACCAAGCGTTAAGGAATCACTACCCAATACCTTAACCCTAAGCAACCAACCCCACTTAAGCCTCCTAACCTGCCTTAGTAACGAAGCAACTAACAACCCGGTACACACAGCTAAGGCAACGTACCATACCTTAGCGGAAGGCATGCCCGCAACATATAACGACAAAAGAACGTACGCAACCCAGCGCCCGCCACTTAATGCTATTACACCGCCAACAAACCCGATTATGAGTACGGAGTAGGCAAGAGTCGCCCAGTACTCAAGCACGGACCCAATTCTGAGAAACGGAACCACACCCACAATCATGGCTACCCAAGACATCATTAGGGCCGTCACCCAAACACCCTCAACCCTAATGCCATAGGGAACTGAAACTCTCTGAACAACTACGAAGGGATGTGGCCCGCTAAAGGCGAGAGACACGCACGCCCCTAAGATTAAGGCTACCCCAAACCCAGCAGATCTAGGATGCTCAGCTAGGGTCCTAATAATTCCTCGAAGTATGCTGTGAAGACTGAAGTAACTCAATCTTCTGCCTCACCCTCCTTAAGGGTTGCATAAAGTTGAAGTGCGACTCCAGCAACTAGGAAGTAGTACGCAAGCTCCGCCGCCTTATTCGCAGTTCCCTCTAATCCCAGCGCAAGCCACCCTGCAGCCATCATAAGCAACACCATGAACGCAATAACCGGTACAGCACCCGGATTTTCCCTCAGGTAGTTAGCAAGAGTCCCTAACTTCCCACCCCTAACCCTAAGCCCTGAAGTATACGCTACTGACAATGATGTGAACGCTAAGACAAAATGAGCTGGTATCAGTGAAGATTGACCGGCCGACCCAGACCACCACGCTCTAAACCCAGCCACGTACTCTGGAAGTCCCCACGCATTCATCATGAAATATGTGGATGCGAGTGACAGACCAGTTGCAACCCATAGAACCACCTCAACACCCTTAGGTAGCCTCCTATTAACAATATAGTAAAGTGCGGCCACGGACACAGTAGCCACCGCACCGACAAACACGTTCCTGAGAGCAGCTAGCACAACACATGCAATCGACCCAACGAGGAAGGCATAGTCACGTCGCCTCCATGAAACGTATGCAACGTAACTGGCTGTAATGACGCTTACAGGAAACATGGGTGCTAAGACGGATGTGAGGAGGAGATACGTTGGGACAGTATCTATTTCTCTAGCCTCACCCATACCCTGTCACCGAGTTAAGCGTTCGCATAGGACTCAGGGATATGATACGCTAAGTATTTGAGTCATTTAAGGAAAATAACGATATCATCATTGCGTTAAGGAAGTCAGGCTAAAAACTAGACAATTACGTAGCGGGCCTCCTACGAGCTATGGCGAAGAGGGCTATTAACACCACGACAAGGGCTACTATTAGACCGGCATCGAGTGGTGTGAAGGCTGGTGGGCCAGCAACGCTAGTGACGGTCTTAGTGACCTGGGATGTAGTCGTTGCTGTGCTCACTAAGGTTTTCGTCACAGTTCCTGAAGAGGTCACAGTTACTGGTGATGTTGTCGTTGTTGTGCTTACACGCGTTACTGGCATTGTGGTTACGGTGGTCACGGTTATGTAGTTAGTTTTAGTCATGGTTTTCGTTATATAGGTCTTGGTCGGCGAAGTTACGGTTTCAACGGACGTTATTGTCGTTATGACGGGATATGAGGTTGTTATTGTGGTCGTCACATAGTTTGTCCTAGTGACTGTTACCGGTACTGTTACGGTTGTGGTTACTGGTACTGATGAGGTGGTAGTTGCGGTCGTGGTCGCAGTTGTTGTTACGGTTGTTGTGTAGTAGTATGTTGTTGTGTAGTAATAGTAGTAATACCCCATAAGGCTTGGAGGTGTCGGCAATAACGCGGAATTAACGGAGTACCCAGCTATTGCTACCGCCACTACCGCGAGCATCGCTATGAGTACAGGGCTCTTGCCCTTGATGAGCCTCATGTTGTTCAGCACCTCCACTACCTATTCTTTAGGCATAATTACATATAAACGTTCCTACCAAGAGATGATTAAAAATAGTGTATTCTCTCTTGGATTATGTGCTTCAATTCTGTTTACTTTGTTCGTTTTGTATTACTATGCAGTATCTTTAATTAATTGTCCCAGTGTAGAGATTCGAGATGATGGTGAGGTGACTAGCAATCAGTGACGACTCCGGCATCACTGAGGTTGTCGTTGGTGGTGCATGGATATTCTTCGCGGCCCTCGTGATCTCGGCCTCAGGCTTCGTCCTATGGGTAATTGTTTCTCGCCTCCTAGGCGTTGGGGTTGTGGGCGTCACCTCGGCTGCAGTGAGTGCTGCGGGCGTCGCCTCAACCCTCCTCGCTGCGGGTCTACCCATAGCCGTCATGCGTGAGTTCGCCGCAAAGGGACTCAAGGTGCTCCCCTCAGCAATTTTCGTGGCTTTTGTGCTAGGTGTTGCCTCAGCTCTTACCGCCACCCTAATGGTTGCTGCCTTACCTCTCAGCTTCGGTGTCCCCCTATGGGTTCCGCCGACCCTGTCCTTAATGACGATCATGAGCATGGCCGGACTTCAAGCTCTTGTCGGGCTCGGGCGCTTCATGGAGTACTTCACCTCAACTTTGGTTGCGTCCTTCGCTAAAGTTGCAGTGGGTGTTGGGCTAGCTTTACTGGGTTGGGGTGCCCTAGCCCCTCTCCTAGGGTATGTTGCTTATCCTGTCGTCGTGTTAACCGTTACTGCTTACTTCCTTGCCACCACTTACTTTACCTCCCTCCACAAGGATCCTGGAAGTAGAGAGTCTCTAGTCAGTGGTGTATTATCCCTCCTTAAGCTAACCTACTCCAACTATCCCTTCCTATTTTCCACGCAGATTCTCAACATGCTTAGCGTGTACTTCTTCGCAGTTCTCACCGGTAGGGCCGTGGATACGGGCACCCTCTATCTTTCCCTAATGATTGTTCTAATCTTAAACGCGGTCGTGGGCTCAGCCCTTAACGCCTCCCTTTCAGTTAGCTTAAGGAGGGATACGGATCCATTTACCGAAACCTTAAGGCTTGCCCTCACTATCGCCGCTCCCTTCGCAACAGCGGTGTCAGCCGCGCCACTCCTACCCCTTCACCTCATTAATCCAGCCTTGGATAAAGGAGTATCAACCCTAACTATACTGGCCCTAACAATACCCCCAGCAGCCGTAGCCACAGCCGCCCTAATGAAGGCAAACAAAGAGGGCAACCACGCAACAATAGCCGCGCTAGGCGTAACACGTCTCATCACCCTACTAACCCTCCTCCCACCACTGGCACGAGCGGCAGGCACGGACGGGGTAGCCCTAGCCTACCTAGCAGCCAATATAACTCCACTACCCATAGCCATAGGGAAAGTGCCCGGAACCCTAAAACCACTCCTAGTAACCTGGGGTACCCAAACCACGCTAACGCTCATAGCCCTAACCCTAACACCCAACCCAACACCAATACAGGCAGCAATCATAGCAGTGATCGCAGCAACAACAACCCTAGCAACAACACACGTAACAAAAACCGTAAACTTAAGAGAAGTAGCAAACATAATCACCACTATAGCCAAGAAGGCGGCAGGTAAGTAACCCAAGGAAATACTACAAACGCTAAATTTTATTTTAAACAAAAATGCCTGCACCGGCAATTTGCTTAAAGCTTCCTGAACTCCTAGTTGGTACGTTAGCCATGACTTTAGTGTTAATGTGTTGTCGTGAGATGGATCCCTAAGAAATTCGCTAGGATTTTGCCAGGACTTAATGCAATGGTTTCGAGTAAGAGGAAGAACAAACCATTAGTCTCTGCAGTATTCCGACGTGCAAGGGGGAAGTCCTAATTGCATCATGGAAATTATACAAGGTTTACTTCATGATGTGGGAAGATTGTCTAGCGACGTATCTTTAAGCTCTCAGAGTACTTCGGTCTAAGGCAGTGTGGTTAGGATAGTTCTTGCACGTTTTCAGTAGTGTTGATGAGCGTTTTAATTCCTGTTCGAATGTTATTTATTTTCTTTGTGTTTTTTGTATTGTGGTTAGTTAGGTTTATGGCTTATTTGAGTCCTTGATGGTAGGTGCTCGGTGTGGGGTTTGTCCCTCGTTCCGCTATTTCTTTTCTTCGTAGTTTTGTATTGGGTTGTCGGAGTTGTTTATTTGGTTTGAGGTGGGGTGATTTCGTTGGTGCTGCCCTCCTTGTTGAGGGTGGTTTTAAGGGTTCTGTTGAGCCCATTGGTTTAGGTGGTGTTGCTTCATTTCCTGGCGGTAGAGGTAGGGTTGTTTTCGTTGGTGCTCCTCCGCCGGGTGTTGGCTTGGTTAGTGGTTGCTGTGTCGAGGCTCTTGCGTTAGGTGTTGATGAGGGTGGGCGTGGCTTAGCGATCTTATTTAGGGGTGGAAGCGTGGTTAGCGTTCATAGGTTTGGGTTGGTTGAGTACGGGTCTGCGGGCGTTGTTTCCTGCATTGTTGAGGTTCACATGCCTCCCCGTGTGGCGAGTTTCACTAGGTCTGTTGAATCAGCAGTAACTATGTTCCCACCACCGCCATCCCTTATGAGGGACTACAGGTTTGTGGGGCTTTCAGCCCTTGCTGAGGATATGGGGTGGAGACGGCGTGCTTCCCAAGGGTTAGAGGGAGTTAAGGAAGTTCTTGAGGTACTGGGGAGCGTGGGTGAACGCGTCGTTAGGGCTTGGGGGCACGTCGCTAAGGTTGAGGCGTGTGTGGGTATGGAGGGTGTTAAGGGGTACGTGGTTGTGGGTGATGATGGGTCAAAGCTAGTTGTTGATGGGTGGGTCGCTAGACCTGCGAGGTACGGAACCGCAGTTATAACGCAGGAACTGCTGGACAAACCGAGCACTGCGTACGTGGTCGTAATCCTGGAAGAGGGGGGAATAGCTAAGGCCGCAACCACGGTGGCAGGCCCGGCCGCCAAGCACTCCTCGAGGAAGCTTGCAGTGACGTTGGAGGAATTAGCTCCCGGAATACCGTCGAGGAGGCGGAGTTCACGGTACCCACCGATGCTCACGGGACCACATCATCCACCAAATATCAAGCTGGGGTTGCCAAGGGAAGTGGCGGTTAAGGTAGCGCTGAAAGCCATGGAGACACTAATAAGGAAGGAGGTAGGGAAAAGGAGGGAGGCAGTGAGGGCAAGGAAGGAGGCAAGAACCAAAGCAAGTGCTGGGAAAGAGGTGTGAGGAGAGCGAACTAACAACCTTTGCATCGAGTAATCGTGTCGCTATACACCAGAGCTTTCATCCTTACCTCAAACCGTGGTTACTTCGCTTAAGCCCCAATATACTTGAGTTAGCGTAAATCTTTAGTGAGCGCAAGGGTTAATGCCTCACCAGCTACTACGGAACGGTGATTAAGACGGGGTTAATTGACGCGCACACGCACACAGTCTTCCTTAGCTGGAGGGACCTAACCTACCTGACAGAAGCAGGTTACGAAGCAGTAGTCACGTTAGCGTACACTCCCTACGTACCCTCACATCCAGCGTCGCTGGAGGATCACTTCACTCACTTGGAGGCGGAGGTGTTGAGGCTCAAGTCCCTTGGGTTGAGGGCAGTCGTGGGTGTGGGCCTACACCCTAGGTGCATTAAGCCGGAGCATGCATCCGCCCAGTTAGGGGTTGTGAGGAAGTGGCTACCTAAGGCGCAGGTGCTGGGGGAGGTAGGGATCGAGAACCTGGACTCCAACCTTGAGGCCGAGGTGCTGAGGGCCCAGCTAATCATGGCTAAGGAAGCTGACCTAACAGCGGTAATACACACACCACGCAACCGGAAAAGGGAAGCACTTAAAGTAATAATCAACGCGATTAAGGAATCGGGCATCAAACCCGAGAGCGTGATCATAGACCACCTAACCCCGGAACCCGCGCTACTGAACGAAGTGATTGAGTTGGGGGCGTGGGCAGGCATAACGATCCAGCCAGGTAAGGCAAGTGTGCAAGACCTAGAATACTTAATAGAGTCTGTACCCGACGCGCTGAGCCACGTAGTAGTGAACAGCGACGCTGGGAGGGATCCCTCAAATCCGCTAGCCGTGGCCGAAACCTACGAAGCGCTCATAAGGAAGGGATACGTGACGGAAGCCTACAGGCTAACCTCAATAAACCCGAAGGAAGCCATTAGGCCTCTAAGCACGTGATGCGCTGGTTGGTCAAACAACCTTTAAAACTTAAATACTATGTTCTGTCTTGGTTGGTAGGTGCGCGGGTGTAGTAGTCATGCCTGAGGAAACGTACAAGCACATAGTCAGGATCGCCGGCGTCGATATTGAGGGGGAACTCCCCCTCGCGTACGGCCTAGCAAAAATTAAGGGGATAGGTTACCACACAGGTCTAGCTATAGCTAGGAAGCTCGGCCTAGATCCTAGGTTAAGGATAGGTTACCTTAGCGAGGAAGATGTGGCTAGGATAGAGGAAACCGTCAAGAACCCGAAGGCTATTGGCTTACCTTCATGGTATCTCAACAGGAGGAAGGACTACGTGACGGGTGAAGACAAGCACTTAATCGGCGCTGACCTAATCTACGAGGCGAGGCAGGACATAGAGCGTTTAATGAGGATAAGGTGCTGGAGAGGTATAAGGCATTCATTAGGACTAAAGGTAAGGGGACAGAGGACACACACGACTGGTAGGCTCGGCCCGGTTGTTGGCGTGACTAAGGGCAAGAAGTGATGGGGGTGATCGTGAGTGGGTGACCCGAAGAAGTCAAGGAAAAAGTGGGAACGTCCCGGACACCCATGGATTAAGGAAAGGCTACTTGAGGAGATGGAGCTACTGGGCAAGTACGGCTTAAGGAACAAAAGGGAGATCTGGAAAGCTCAAACACTTCTCAGGAGAATCAGAGAGAAGGCGAAGGCACTCCTATCACTCCCACCAGAGGTTAGGGCCGCTAGGGAGGCCGAGCTAATAAGGAAGCTCTACCACATGGGCTTACTTGAGAGTGAATCAGCAACCATCGACGAGATCCTTGGCTTAACCACGGAGCACGTCCTCGAGAGGAGGTTACAGACAATAGTTTACAGGAAGGGTCTCGCCAGAACGATCCATGAAGCAAGGCAGCTAATAGTGCACGGTCACATAGCCATAGCGGGCCGTAGAGTAACGTCCCCAGGATACCTAGTCACGAGGGAGGAGGAAGACCTAATAGACATAGCGCCCGGCTCTCCCCTAGCACAAAGGATCAAGGAGAGGCTAGCCCAGCAGGAGGGGGAGGCCGAGGCACCCGCCCCTCAAGCATGAACGGATAGAGGTGATCATGCATGGCGTTCACATCAAGGGAAATTAAGTGGGGCGTTGCGCACATATTTAGTTCCTTCAATAACACGATAGTTCACATAACCGACCTAAGTGGCGCGGAGACAGTCGCCAGAATGTCAGGGGGAATGGTTGTCAGGGCAGACAGGGAGAAGCCATCACCCTACGTAGCCATGATGATCGCGTACAGGGCGGCACAGCAGGCGATGGAGAAGGGAATAATGGCCATACACATTAAGGTCAGGGGCCCCGGAGGACACGGACCGAAGATACCTGGACCCGGAGCCCAAGCAGCAATCAGGGCCCTAGCGAGGGCTGGCTTCATCATAGGGAGGATAGAGGACGTGACGCCGATACCGCACGACACGACGAGGAGGCCCGGCGGCAGGAGAGGAAGGAGAGTCTGAAGGTGCCGGGCAATGAATAACGAAGGGAAACCAGAGATTAAGGTTTTAGAGAAAAGCGGCACACACGTGAAACTACACCTCAAAAACATCCCATTACCCCTCGTAAACGCGGTTAGGAGAGCAGCACTAGAGTACGTCCCCTCAATGGCTGTCGACTTCATTTACTTCCGCACCAACACCTCAGTACTTCATGATGAAATCATAGCTCATAGGATAGGGTTAATCCCACTGTCATCTGAGGAAGCCATCAAGAGGTATAAGCAACCCGAGGAATGCAAGGAACCGGAAGCTGAGAATGACCCGGAGTGCTACGCCATACTAATGCTTGAGGCCGAAGCTGGGGAGGACGAGGTCAAGACCGTTTACTCAGGTGAGCTAAGACCAATAACCGACCCCAACGTCAAGCCAGTCACGGAACGCGTCCCGATAGTCGTGCTCGGCCCTGGACAGCGAATAGAGCTTGAAGCCTACGCACGCCTAGGCAGGGGAGTCGAGCACATAAAGTGGTCCCCTGCAACCGTGGCAGTCTCAACATACGTTGCCGACATAAGGGTGAGTAAGGAAGACTGCACCCTCTGCGGAGCCTGCGTCAGGTACTGCCCGACAGGTGCCCTAAGGATCGAGGGAGGAAAGCTAGTGGCCGACAACGACAAATGCACTTTCTGCCGCCAGTGTGTCAGGGTATGCGAGCACGACGCAATAACGCTTAGGGCGAGACCGAACGAGTACAGGCTCTACATCGAGTCATCAGGCGCACTCAAACCCGAAACCATAGTTGTTGAGGCCGTGAAGGAAATAATCCGCAAGCTGGACACACTTTTAAGCAGGATTGAAGGAATTGAGGAGGCAGGAGGGTGAGTCACATGGTCAGGAGAACAGGTCCGACGAACATAGTGCTAAGGAAACTCATAAGGAAACTCAGGAAGGCCGCGAATGAGAATAACGCACCTATATGGGATTACGTCGCGGAACTACTCTCAAGACCCACTAGGAGGAGGGTAGTGGTTAACGTGTCCCGTATAGAGCGTCACGCTAAGGAAGGTGAAACCATAGTTGTTCCAGGCAAAGTCCTAGGTGCAGGAACCCTAACGAAGAAAGTAACGGTCGCCGCCTACGCATTCAGTGAGTCAGCCCTCCTCAAAATAAAGGCGGCTGGCGGTAAAGCAATAACTATAGAAGACTTAATTCGTGAGAACCCGAAAGGAAGTGGCGTTAGGGTGATGGCGTAATGAGTGATGGGAAACCCAGGCTGAAGAGAACAATAATAATAGACGCGGAAGGCGCGGTCCTAGGGAGGTTAGCGACCCACGTAGCCAAGGCTCTACAGGAGGGCTTCAAAGTGTACGTAGTCAACGTTGAGAAGTCAGTTCTCTCAGGAAAGAAGAATATGGTGATCGAGGGATACAGGGTCTGGCTAAGGATAAAGACCTTACGCAACCCACAGAAGCGCTCACCGAAGAGGCCTAGAAGCCCCGAATCATTATTCAAGCGCGCCGTTAAAGGAATGCTACCTAAGAACTTCCTGAAGGGCAGGGAAGCTCTAACAAACCTAAAGGTCTATGTCGGCGTCCCGAAGGAGTTAAGAGGGAAGGAATTCATTAAGGTACCGGACGCGGATGCTTCCCGCCTCGGGAGGGAATACATAACCCTAGCGGAAGTCGCGAGAGCCATGGGGTGGAAAGGATGAGTGCAAAGCAGGAGACCGGAAAAATAGTTATTGCAACGGGGAAGAGGAAGACTGCCATAGCTAGGGCAATAATCAAGCCGGGCAAGGGCAGAGTATGGATCAACGGCATACCCCTAGAAATATGGCCCGTCGAGATGGCTAGGCTGAAGATGATGGAGCCCCTCCTACTTGCAGGCAGGCAGATCTGGGATCAGGTGGACATCAAGGTAAGCGTTGAGGGAGGGGGCTTCATGGCTCAGGCCGAGGCCGTGAGGACAGCCATAGCTAGGGGCCTAGTGGAGTTCACTGGTAGCGAGGAGCTGAAAAGGATATACAAGGAGTACAGCCGTCCCATGCTGGCAGGCGACCCCAGAAGGACGGAGCCGGAGAAGTGGATGAGGTACTCCGCTAGGAGGTGGAGGCAGAAGTCATACAGGTGATGCGAGCATGGTGCTAATACCTGTAAGGTGCCCGACCTGCGGCGCCGTAATAGGGGATAAGTGGGAACAATTCGCGGAGAAAGTCAAGAGAGGGGAGGATCCAAAGGAAGTTCTTGACAGCCTAGGGATAAAGAGGTATTGCTGTAGGCGCGTCTTTATTTCACACGTCAACCTCATCGAGGAAATGGTGATGTACACGAGGAGGGTGTAATGCCATGAGTGAGTCAGGCGAGAGAAGTGGGTCAATAGAGCTCCTAGTTCCTCTAAACATATATTTAGAGTCAGGTGTCCACATAGGTACCCACATGTGCACAAAGCACATGAAGAAGTTCGTCTACAAGCAAAAGCCCGAGGGACCCTACGTCCTCGACATAAGGAAGATAGACGAACGAATAAGGATAGCGGCGAAGTTCATAGCCAGGTACCCGCAGGAAGCCGTCTTAGCGGTCTCCGCAAGGCAGTACGGCTACACCCCCGTAAGGAAGTTCGCCGAGGTGACGGGCGGCAAGGCAGTGACTGGGAGGTTCATACCCGGAACCCTAACCAACCCCTGGCTCAAGCACTACGTCGAGCCAGACATACTCATAGCGACCGACCCTAGAGTAGATCAGCAAGCAATACTAGAAGCCTCCAAGATAGGCATACCGGTAATAGCGATAGCGAGCACCGACGCCAAGCTAAGCAGCGTCGACCTAGTAATACCCGGCAACAACAAGGGTAGGAAGTCCCTAGCACTAATATACTGGCTCCTAGCAAGGCAGGTGCTGAGGGAGCGCGGAGTCATACCGCCTGACGGTGACTTACCCGTAAGCGTAGACTCTTTTGAGACCAAGGTGACCATGAGGTGGTGACACGCCCCCCAGCAGTCGCGGGGCAGTTCTACGAGGCGGACCCAGACAGGCTTAGGTCTAGGATAGAGTGGTGCTTCACCCACAAACTAGGCCCCGGTAAGCTACCCAGACCCAGCAGAACCAGGAAGCCAGAAAGCAAGGGCTTCATAGCCCCCCACGCAGGCTACATGTTCAGCGGACCCATAGCAGCCCACACGTACCTCAAAATAGCTGAGGAAGGGAATCCCGACACCTTCATCATTCTAGGTCCAAATCATACTGGGAGAGGTGCTCCCGTAGCGGTATACCCGGACGGTGAGTGGCTAACCCCACTAGGCAAGGCCATAGTGGATGCTGAGCTAGCGGCGGAGATACTCAGGAGGTCGAAGGTCACCGCTCCCGACAAGTCGGCTCACGAATCTGAGCACTCTATAGAGGTGCAGCTACCCTTCTTACAGTACATCTTCGGTGAAGTATCGATAGTTCCGATAGCCATGCTCTACCAAACACCTCAGATAGCTAAGGACCTAGCCAACGCGATAGTTGAGGCTGTAAGGGAGCTGGGCAGGGACGTAGTGGTGATAGCGTCAACGGACATGAGTCACTACGAACCACACGAACTGGCGGTGAGGAAGGACCGCATAGTACTGGACAGGATAGAGGCCTTAGACCCTGAAGGACTATACGACGCCGTCCTCACTAGGGACATATCAATGTGCGGTCCCGGCCCCACAATGGTCATGCTGTACTTCAGCAAGTCCTTGGGTGCGACTAAAGGAGAGGTACTGAAGTACGCGACGTCAGGTGACGTGACGGGAGAGAAGGCCTGGGTAGTGGGGTACGCAGCGGCTAGGACCCTCTAACACGGTACCCAAAATAAGCGCCCCGCCGAAGAAGTAAGTAGGTGCCGTGGTTGAGCGGAGAAGTAGTTAGGGTTAAGTATGAGTTCACCGAGCACATCCCACTAATACACGTGCTGATACCCGGTAGGCGGAACCCCGTCTTAGTAGTGCCCACGACCAACAGGGTGATGGTGGAGGTTAAAGTAACCCCTGAAGGAAGATCCCTTAAACTGCCCGCGAATATCCCTCAAGAGGTAATTAAAATCATCACTAACTTCTACTCGAAGTTGCTTGAGGAGGTCGGCATAAACGCGTCGGTGGAGATCACTGCTTACGTCGGGAACACGGCTTACGTGCCCTACGCGTACGTAGCGGTAACGAACGCTGTCGTAGGGGCGCTAAGTGGTGGGGTGGATGAGGAAATATTGTGGGCAGCCACCACCGTGGACTCAGCGCTTGGCGTGGGGGACGGTGTTAAGGCCTTAAGATTCTCAGCTGTCAAGAGCAGGCCGTACGTATGGCGCTCAGGTGAAGGAATAATTGAAGCCTCAAGGGAATTCACGACCGCTATCAGCATCGTAGCAGTCAGGGACCTAAGCATGCTTGAGAAACCCGTCGAAGTCGACACCCTAACACACTTGGCAGGCATGGCGGTAGTGACGGCCTTCAGAGCCTTGGAGGAGAGAGGTACGCTTCAGGGGCTGATCCCCGCGCTACGCCTAGCCAACGCGCTATGGCACGCCCTCTACGGCGTGGAGCTACCCGCGACGACGCGCGAGGAAACACACGCGGTGGTGGAGGGGCTTAGAGATAAGGCAATTGTTTTAAGGGTGAGGAACCCTTGAGCAACGCAACAATAATCAAGTTAGGAGGCTCCGTCATAACCGATAAGAGTAAGCCCTTCTCCATCAGGAGGGACGTCCTAGCTAGCATAGCTGCAGACCTAAGCACGTACTTAAGGGAGGCTAGCGGCGACGCCTACATTGCCCTAGTTCATGGCGGCGGTTCCTTCGGTCACCCCCTGGTTAGGGAGTGCTTAGAGCGTGAGGGCGTGATAAGTAGGGAGTGCTTCACGAGGGTGGCGCACTACATGACCATACTGAACACGGAGGTCGTGAGGACCTTAGTGCTGGGTGGTGTGCCGGCGGTCTCCACACCCACTCGTGCTGTGTGTGTCGCGTTGAAGGATGACCTAGCGGACTGCGACCTAGGCGTGGTTAAGGAACTTGTCCACGCAGGCGTGATCCCAGTAATGTTCGGGGACGTTGCCCCCGTGAAGGGCGGGGGCTTCAAGGTGATCTCGGGGGACGTCCTGGTATGGTTGCTTGCGAAGGAGTTGAGGGCGAACACCGTGATATTCCTGACGGACGTTGACGGAATATTCACCGCAGATCCCCACCTGAACCTTGACGCGAAGCTAATACCTGAGGTTCAGGCACAGGAACTAGTGCGGGGCCTAGCGACGCTATCGACCGACACTGGAGGGAAAGCGGACGTGACGGGCGCGATGAAGTTCAAGATCGAAGCAGGGTTAAGACTCAGTGTGAAGGGGGTTAAGGCCCTCATAATTAACGGGCTCGAACCTCACAACTTAATTAATGCCCTCCAAGGAAGGAAAGTGAGAGGTACTGTAGTATGGTTCTAGACGACAACGCGGAAAGGAAGTTACAGCACATAGACGTGGTTCTTAAAGAGGACGTGGAGGGCCCATTAACAACGCTCCTCGAATGCGTTCATATACCGCACCAAGCCCTCATCGACGCAGGCCCAGAGGATGTGGACACTAGGGTAAGGTTCCTCGGCAAGGAGTTATCTGCGCCGCTAATAATTTCAGGAATGACAGGCGGCGCCCCAGGAACTGAGAAAATAAATGCAGCCCTAGCATCCATTGCCGAAGAGGAAGGGCTCGCCCTGGGTGTCGGTAGCCAGAGGGCAGCACTAGAGAACCCGAGCCTAGAATACACGTTCAAGGTAGTCAGGAAGGTAGCCCCCACAGCCCCAATAATAGCTAACATAGGTGCGGCGGAGGTAGTCAAGTATCCGCCAGCAAAGGTTCTGAAGGCTGTTGAGATGATTGACGCTGACGCCTTAGCAGTACACCTAAACCTAGCACAGGAAGCGGCACAACCCGAAGGAACACCATCAATGAAAGGCATAATTAAGAGCCTAGAGAAGCTTATCCTCGAATCCCCCGTACCGGTGATCGTGAAGGAGGTTGGAAATGGCTTATCAAAGGAGGTAGCAAGCATGCTGAGGTCCGTGGGGATAAAGCGCTTCGACGTGGAGGGAGCCGGGGGAACCAACTGGGTCAAGGTGGAGATGTACAGGGCGATGAAAGCAGGGGACCACGTTAAGGAGGGAGTGGCAAGGAACCTCCTAACGTGGGGAATACCGACGGCAGCCTCGATAATTGAGGTGAGGAACGCAGCCCCCGACGCCTACATCATAGGGTCCGGAGGGATAAGAACGGCGGTCGACGCCGTCAAAGCCATAGTGATAGGGGCTGATGCGGCAGGGATGGCCCTGCCTTTCCTCAAAGCCTACGCTTCAGGCAGGCTGAGGGAGTTCGCGAAAGCCTTAATACATTCATTCAGGATGGCGGTACTTATGACGGGAGCCCGCAACGTGGAGGAACTGAAGCACCTGAAACCAATAATAACGCCGCCCCTAACCCACTGGGTGAGCGCGCGGGGCTTGAAACCGGGTCACTACCTCACTTATTAATTCAGTACCTCACCTAACTCTTGGTGTTGAATGCTTGACCGAAGAGTTAAGGGAGAGGTTCGGAGGACTGTTAAAGTACGCCAAACACGTCGCCGAACTCACGAACAGAACCATAGAGGAGATAGTTAAGGGTGAACCCCAGTACCTCTACGAAGCCGCAATGCACCTCATAAGGGCCGGGGGCAAGAGGTTAAGGCCCCTAGCCACGGTTCTGGCTGGCCGAATGTACGGATTATCGGAGGAACTAGGCGTTAAGGCAGGCGCGGCAGTCGAGATACTTCATAACTTCACCCTAATACACGATGATATAATCGACAGGGACAACCTAAGGAGGGGAGTACCCACTGTCCACGTACTATGGGGCACCGACGTAGCGATAATAGCTGGTGACCTCCTCTTCGCCAAGGCCTTCGAAGCCCTAGGTAAGCTAGCGGAGCGCGTCCCACCAGACAGGGTTGTGGAAGCCCTCAATAAGCTAAGCTGGGCGTCGACAACGATAGCCGAGGGTCAAGCCCTAGAGTTTGACATGGTTAAGAGGGACAACGTAACCCTCGATGAGTACATAACGATGGTCTACAAGAAGACCGGGGCTCTCTTCGAAGCAAGCCTACTAATAGGCGCAATACTCGCTGGCGCGCCGCAGGAGGAACTCGAGAAACTATCCCGCTACGCCCGCGGAATAGGGATAGCGTTCCAGATACAGGACGACATCCTAGGCCTGACCTCCACGGAAGAAAAGCTAGGTAAGCCAGTATACAACGACATACGGGAAGGCAAGAAAACAATACTAGTGATCTACGCGCTCAAGCACCTTAGCCCCGAAGAACGCAGTAAGTTACTGAGCACGCTAGGCAAGAAAGATGCCACTAGGGAAGAGCTGGAGGAGGCGGCTAACCTAATAAAGAAGACGGGTGCGGTGGAGTACGCCCGGGAGGAAGCTAAGAAGTACTTCGAGGACGCGTTAAGCGCTCTACGTAGCACGAAACCGGTTGATGAGGAGGCACGCAAATTACTTGAGGATTTAGGCCAGTACGTAATCCTGCGAGGAAAGTAAGCGATGGGACGCGCAACCGAACGCGTAAGAAAGGAACTCGAGAAACTCAGGAAATACTACGGCGCGACAAAGTGCTACGTAGAGCGTGAAGGAAGGAGAGAGGAGGTTCCCTGCGAGAGCATACCTGAACTCCTGCGAGAAGGCACGGCTAAGGAAACAGTGATAGTGTGCAACGAACGCCTAGGCAAATGCGTTAAGGCACCCAAAGGCACGAGCATCGAAGTAATAGAGGCCGAGGGAAGAGAGGTCTACCTAATAAAGGACGAGACCGAGGACGTGGGGCGCTGGAGCAAGCTAGGGTACATAATAACGGGGAAAGGCGAGGGAAGAACAATCAAAACCCCCAAAGCAGGCAAGATAATCTTTATAGAGGAGGTACTCGGCGAGAAACCGGATCACTACCGCATATACGTTGCTTCGGAGGGCGTTGAGGAATGAGCGACGATATTAAGGAGATCCTCGAGAAGATACGCAATGAAGTCACATACTACGCACTACTGAACGCGGTAGAACACGGCGGTAAGGCAAGGCCCGGCCCAGTAATAAATAAGGTGTTGGGCAGGCATCCTGAGCTACGTAGGAAGGAGGTAATGCCGGAGTTAGGAAGGTTCGTGGCTAGGGTAGTGAAGGAAGTGAATAGCTTAACCCTAGAGGAGCAGGAACGTAGGCTAAGCGAGCTAAAGCCCCCTGAGGAAAGCAGGAAGGAGGAAAGGAAAGCTAAAGAAGGGTTACCGCCCCTCCCCAACGCGTCTGAAGGGAAAGTAGTAACTAGGTTCGCCCCCAACCCGGACTTCCTAATACACCTAGGCAACGCTAGGCCAGCAATACTAAGCTGTGAGTACGCCCGCAGGTACAAAGGGAAGATGATACTTAGGTTCGAGGACACCGACCCTAAGACCAAGCCCCCCATGCCTGAAGCCTACAGGCTGATTCGGGAGGACCTTGAGTGGCTGGGCGTTAAGTGGGATGAGGAGTACATCCAGTCCCTGAGGATGGAGATATACTACGACCTAGCTAAGGAGCTGATTAGGAGAGGGGGAGCGTACGTAGATCTCTGCTCGCAGGAAGAATTCCTCAAGTACAAGCTCGGGAGGAAGCCATGCCCACACAGGGACCAGAGCGTTGAAGAGAACCTAGAGCTCTTCGAGAAGATGACCTCCGGTCACTTCAGCGAAGGTGAGGCAGTGCTGAGGGTGAAGACAGACATCACGCATAAGGACCCCTCAGTGATAGACTGGGTCGCCTTCAGGATAATAGACACGGACAAGTATCCACACCCCATAGTCGGCTCGAAGTACGTTGTGTGGCCAACATACAACTTCGCAGCAGCTGTTGATGACCACCTCCTTGGAGTGACCCACATACTGAGGGGGAAGGAACACGCAGTGAACACTGTGAAGCAGGGCTACCTCTATGCGCATTTCGGCTGGGAGTACCCAACCGTCATAAACCTAGGTAGGCTGAAGCTTGAGGGACTGATATTAAGCAAGTCACAAATAAAGAAGCTAATTGAGGAGAACCCAAGCAAGTTCAGCGGGCCGGACGACATAAGGTTCGGGACCGTTGCCTCCCTGAGGAATAGGGGTATAGAGGCAGAAACACTGCGCAGGATAATACTGCAGGTAGGGACGAACCCCAACGACGCAACCATAAGCTGGGACAACATAGCGGCCCTCAACAGAAGCATCATAGACTCAGCGACGAGGAGGGTGATGGCGGTCTTCGACCCGATAAAGCTAGTAATAGAGTCATACGAGGGTCCAAGGAAGACAAGCCTACCATACCACCCAGATAATAAGGGCTTAGGCGCGAGGGAAATCGAGGTCAGCGTAGAGAACGGCAAGCCTGTTGTCTACATATCAAAGAAGGACTTAGAGAGCCTCACTGCTAAGGGTAAGGCGTTGAGAGTTAGGCTCATGGGCTTATGTAACGTCGAGATAATCGCTACTGAGGGGCGCACCAAGGCGGTAGCGAGGTACTTAGGAAGTAGCGTCGAGCAAGCAAAGCAGGAAAGGATGAGGATAATTCAGTGGGTGCCGGTAACGACCCCCGTAACGGTGCGTGTGAAAGTACCTGAAGGCTTAGAGCTAATGGTGGATGAGGGCGTGGCGGAACCCTCCCTAACGCAGGCATCGCCGGGAGATAGGTATCAGTTCGTGAGGTATGGGTTCATTAAGGTGCGGGGCGTGACCCGCTCTAAGGGAGGCGTTAGGGTCGAGGCAGTATTCATGCATAAGTAACAGGACGCTACGCTTTTAAGCGCCCCTAGAGAGTAGTGATTGCGACGACCGAGGTGGATGAGAATGAGCAAGCCCCCATACGTAAGGTTTGAGGTACCACCTGAAATAGCTGAGAAAGCGTACGAAGCAGTCAAGAAGGCTAGGGAAACCGGCGGTAAGGTTAGGAAGGGTGTCAACGAAACAACCAAGGCTGTCGAGAGGGGACTAGCGAAGCTAGTGCTCATAGCCGAGGACGTCGACCCGCCCGAGGTAGTCATGCACCTACCACTCCTCTGTGAGGAGAAGAAGGTGCCCTACCTATACGTCCCGAGCAAGAAGAAGCTCGGAGAGATGGCGGGCATCGAGGTCCAAGCATCCTCAGTAGCCATCGTGGACCCCGGCGAAGCCAAGGACCTAGTCGATGAGCTAATCAAAGCCTACGAAGAACTCAAGACTAAAGCCTAAACCTAAAGGCGACGCAAGCAAACAACTATGGAAACCACTCATTTTTGATAACTACTCACACAAAAGTTAGAAGCGTTACATCAATCCTAACAACCACATGTCACGCACTAGGGAATTCTTTTAAAACCACGGAACCTAGAAACTACGGTGCTTGGGTCGTGGCAGAGGAAGGCAAGAAGATAGACGTCAGTCAACCGCAGGTAAACGTCATCGAGGAGTTCGGGTTCCCGGCCGAGGTAATACAGATTGTTGGTAGGACAGGCGTTACTGGCGAAATAACCCAGGTCAGAGTAAGGGTTCTCGAAGGAAGGGACAAGGGAAGGATCATAGCGAGGAACATTAAGGGCCCGGTAAGGATCGGTGACATAGTAATCCTGAGAGAAACAGAGAGGGAAGCGAGGAAGCTCTCAACTAGGAGGTAAGGCAGCCTCAAACTTTTAAGTTCATTCGCTAGTCTGAAGAGGTGTGAGGGATGCCTAGGCCGAAGCGATGCTCGTTCTGCGGAGGACCTGTCGAGCCTGGTACGGGGATAATGTACGTTAGGAATGACGGCACAATACTCTGGTTCTGCTCAAGCAAGTGCTTCAAGAACTTCAAGTTAGGCAGGGACCCGAAGAGGCTACCATGGACAGCATACTACCTTGGCAAGAAGTCAAAGAGGTGAATCTGATTGAATCAGCGTGAGCTGGTCATCGTTAAGCCCGACGGCGTTAGGCGCGGCTTAATAGGTGAAGTCATAAGGAGGCTGGAAGCCAAGGGCTTGAAGATAATTAAGCTAAGGATGATACGCGCAACACGCGCGTGCATGGAGAGGCTCTATGACATCCATAAGGGCAAGCCATTCTTTGAGGACTTAGTGACTTTCATGAGTTCCGGACCCATAGTAGCGATGATTGTTGAGGGCGACGAGGCAATAAGCGTCGTCAGGAACCTAATAGGCCCGACCGACGGGCGCAAAGCACCTCCGGGAACCATTAGGGGCGATTACGCCTTATCGATCCAAGAAAACATAGTGCATGCAGCCGACAGCCCTGAAAGAGCTGAATATGAGATAAGCGTGGTCTTCTCCCCCGATTGCGGTGAGTTTTAAGGACGTGTTTAAGCATACAGGGGAAATCACTTTCCTTCAAGCTCCTTCTTCAAACTCCTCAGCTTGAGGAGTATGGGTAACCCGAACCTCTTATCTCGTTTCCTCTTGATCCTAATGATTTCCTCGATTAAGGGTAGCATGTCCTTAGACACGTACTTCTTGAACCTGGTTAACACGGTCTCCAAATCCTTTTCGCTGGGGTCGGTGTAGAGGATGTCTCCTTCATCGAAGTGGCGGCCCACTAAGACATTGCCCTCAATTGAAATAGCGACCTCCTTCCCAGCCTTCGCCTCATCCAAGTTCCTACCCTTGCTCTGGATTTGATATATCTTACCAAGGGGCCTTCCATCGTCACGCATTATTGGGTAGCCAGGCCTGATCACGCCCGCCAGCACCCGTATGCCGACGACTGCCGGGTCACTGCGTCTGAACACGAACCCGGGAAGCACCTGGAACTTAGCTGGGAACACCGTTTTGAGGAGTTCGTAGTATTCTTCCCTCTGCTTCTCCTTTGCCACCCAGTTCTCGTACGCCTCGATTAACCTGTAGATTATCGAGTCTTGGAATATGCGCACACCCTCCTTCCTAGCGAGTTCCTCGGCGTCTGGTAGTGGCTTGACATTGAACAGGAGCGCCACACCGTAGTACCTGTTCTGCTTCGCAACTATTGACGCCTCAATTACCTCCCTCTTAGTTAAGGGACCTACGTCTGCTAGCCTAACCGGTATGCCTTTGGACTCAAGCATGCCCACGACAGCCTCAAGCGTGCCCAAGGTATCAGCCTTAACTATGACGCCGTTAATGTCCTTAGAGAACCTCACCTGCGTTACTTCCTCCCTCACTTTCTCAACATACTCCTTAACTTTCTCCTCACTCTCCACTGCGTACAGCGGCGCGCCAGCTATTGCCTCCTCAAGGCCGGGGGCGCTGACCCTAACGCCCGCCGCTGCCACGACCTCGTCAACGTTCTTGAATGCCGACTCACTAGCGGCTCTCATCTCTTCAAGGGGCCTTGGCATGAGGAGGGCCCTAACCCTAGTAACTATGGGTTCTTTCATTCCGCCCACGACTATTATGTCGCCACGCCTCAGGATCCCGTCATATATCACAACGTCTAAGCACGTCCCCAGACCAGGTATTTCCTTAACCTCCAGCACAACGCCCTTCGCCGGACCCTCCGTGAACAGTATCCTCTTCGTTAAGTACTTCTGCGTCAAGCCGGCTAAGACGGCAAGTAGCTCAGGGATACCCTCCCCTGTCTTGGCTGAGACCGGCACGATCGCTATCGCCTTCGTGAAGTCCCTGATCCTGTCGAACCTCTCGGCAGGGATACCTAAGCTAGAGAGCTGTCCAGCGATGGTATATATTCTCCGTTCCAACTCCTCTAAAGCCCTCTTGCTCTGCTGCCTCATTGAGAAGAGGAAGGGTTGATCGGGCTGAGGCCTCCACCCGTAGATCCTATCTATCTTGTTAGCGGCGACAACGAAGGGGACCTTCCTACTCATGAGTATCTGGATACTCTCGATGGTTTGCTTCTCAACACCCTCCATAACATCGATGACTAGTATTGCGAAGTCAGCTATGCTTCCTCCGCGCTTCCTTAAGTTAGAGAAGGCCTCGTGGCCAGGCGTGTCTATGAAGAGCAGGCCCGGGATCTTAAGCTTTATTGGGAACATTGACTTGAGCGGCTCAACGATCTTCTCTATTACTGAGGCAGGAATCATTGATGCGCCGACGTGCTGGGTCATTTCGCCAGGCTCTTTCTTAACGACTGCCGTACCACGTATCTTATCGAGGAGCGTGGTGTTATGCACTACAACGTTATTGGCGATGAAGCACTGCGTTGGCGGTACGGAGAGGTCGTAGAGGTATCCCTTATACGGGATCCTGCGGATGGACTTGACGCTGACGAACTGCACGTCACCTAGCTTGAGGACCCTGCCATCATCAATGCTACCCTCACCAATAACATCGATTCTCAATCCTGCCTTCCTAGCGAGTAAGTCAACATCCTTCACGCCAGCAACCCTAACGTAGTGGCGCGTCCTTAACTCGGTGATGGAGGAGAACACGCCTAAGCGGGCTAGGACATACTTAACCTCCACGCCAGCCTCAAGGCTCGGGACGGGGATCAGGATCTCAGGCGTCTCAGGGTCTATGATCCCGGACCCCTTCACTAAGCCGCGGATGAAGTCTCCAAGCAAGGTATTCGGGGCTTGAAGGACTGAGGCAGGCACGAATACACTATCGCCCCACGCCCTACTGGCTGCGAGTACGCACCCCGCGAGCATAGCCGAGGTACTCACCTTAAGCCCTAGTGCGGCCGCGAGCACCTCCGACGTAGCGTTAGCGACAGCTATCGCTTCAATAGTGTCGTTAAGTGACGAGTCGATTACCCGGCCAGCGCACCTGAGGCCCACGAGCTCGAATGCACGGCGCCAGGCGGCCCTACCGACACGTCCTAAACCTCCCTTAATCCCCGCCAGGCGTGCGATGCGGGCCAGAGTGCTCCACGAGTTCTCCGGGTTGGGTACGCTCGTAGCTACGGCGACCGCGTCATCCACAGTAATGTCCTCCGCTCTAATCCATCCATCAAGGGTCAGGAACGGATGCTCTGGCGTCACCCTTACCCTACTTCCATCACCTAGGGTAACCTCGTATAGGTACCCTTCATACCAAACGCGCCACACTTTACTCGTCCTGCCGCGCCTCACGCGTGCTTGAGGGGTGAGGGTCGCCACCCCAATTTTTCTCTTAATGAACTCGTATCCATCCCCAGCATTAATGATGTTGCCTCCTGCGACACCCTCAAAGAGTGTCTTTACCTTGACTAACCTACCATTGGCTAACACCACCCTCTCGTCCGGGTGAAGACACTTGCCGTGATCTACGTGTCCTAGCACGGTAACTATTGGTGACCTTAGCTTAGCTCCCTTCTTACCTGCGTCCTTAGTGCTGACCATACCTCCACACCTGTCATAACGTTACGAGACAGTCATTATAAGTGGATTGACTAAGCAACAGTAAAATAGCATGAGGGATTTAGGACACCCAGTAACCTGAGGAATAGTGGGTTAGGGTTCCTCCTAGTAGATCTGATACCTGAGAACACCTACTAAGCCGTTGAACGTCTTCTTAATCCACATATAGTCTGGTACTTCATCAGTGAGCACGTAGACCTCAGCACCTTTCTTCTCAGCAAGCTTAACTATCTCCTCGAACTTGGGGTGATCCTCCGTTATTATAATATGTTTAACAGCGCCGAGGTTTAAGGCGTCGATAACTTCCTTCTCGCCGTAGATCGCTAGGCCATCGTCCTTGGCTAGGTGGTAGTTGAATTCCTCAAGGGCCTTCTGGGTTCTTATGTAGATGTGTTGCTTTATCATGTCTTCAGCCCTCATAACCAGCTCCTTGAGCCCGGGCTCTCCTTGATCACTTACATCTATGGTCTTGGGGAGTACTAAGCGCTTGAGTCTGTAATCTAGGAAGTCGCCCTTAACGAAGTCTAGCTTAGTGTAGCCGGGACCCCCAATGATTACTCCCTTGAGCTTACCGTCTTGGAGGAGCGGTAGGAAGTGGTTAGTAGCTTTCTCCCCAACGCTCTTGAAGAAGTCCCTAGTTAGTTCCTCTATGATCCTCTCGTACCTCCTCTGAGACCACCCACCTCGGCTGTGCTTACCCGGTATGTAGCCCTCGACCTCGTCCAGAACCCTTATGGCATTGCCTTTAAGCAGACCTATTGTTGCTTCATCTCTCTCAATTACTATAAGGCCGTACACGTCGTTCTCCGCAATCATGTCCTCAAGGAACTCCGTGTGGAAGAACTTGTCGGTCCTATAGAAGAACACCTTAATGGGCTCTGGAGGCTCAAACACTAGGGCTATGGTCTCACCGGTTTCGTCATGCTCTCCCGCAAATATCACTAAGCCGTTCGGAGGGACCTTCGGTATCTTAACAAGCCTATCTATGGCTGCCTTCAACGCTGTCTGAACTCGGTTCCTGGTTGCTTTCAGCTTTATGTTCTCGGTTATGGACAGTTCTTGACGCAGAACGTTAACTACGTCAGCAATCGGCCTGCCCGGAGGTATGTAGAGGCTCAGGAGCGTGGTTGCATGGGCATTCCACTTCTTCAGCTCCCTCAGGAGCCTTTTCAGCTCGCTCTTCGATATCCTGAACTTATCGCTAAATGCCGATCACCCTATCTCATAGTCTCACTAGCCGCCCTTTTAAGTGATTTGCTATGATACAAAATTCCATGCTTTCAGTGTAACTCAGAACTCACAAGAGGGTGAGTAGGGCGGTTGTAATGTAGTAAACAAGTAATGCGATAATGTATGCTAACCCCATCATGTACATCAAGGAGATTAGGGTCTTCCTTAAACTCTTGCTCTCCTGATACATGACGGCGAGCGTAGCTAAGCAGGGCAGATAAAGCGTTATGAACGCCAGTATCCCGAGGCCTTGAGCAACATTGAGCCCTAACGCCCTAATGGCTGCTATCGGGTTAGCGCCACCATGCAGGACGGACAAGCTGTCAAGCACGACTTCCTTCGCAACGAAACCATTCACTAACGCGAACCCAACTTTCCATGCCTGCGTGTAGTTCAGCCCGAAAGGCGTGAGGGCAGGGGCCACAGCATTCCCTATGATTGCCGCGAAGCTGTGCTGAAAGAAGTTCTCTCCGTACACGTCAGGCAAGTACCCTTCAGGCCCCGTGTAGAGGAGTGCCCACACAACGATGCTTAGCGAGAATATTATCAACCCGGCCTTACGGAGGAAGTGTTTAGTGTTGTCCCACGTGAGCCACCACACCACCTTAGCCTTAGGCTTGTGTATGGGTGGTAACTCCATTATGAGTTCAGGCGACTCGCGAATACCGTAGATAGCCCTACGGATGATAATGGCTGTCAGCAAGGCGGCCGCGGTGCCTAGCGCATATATGAATACCACGGTAACCGCCTGCATGACTGCGCTCTTGAAGAGAGCCATAGCGAAAGCTAAGCCAACCACTAACCTAGCCTGGCAGGGGATAAAGGGAACCGAGAAGATTAGCTCATGCCTCTCAACATCGTCGAGGGATGTTCGGCTAGTCATGA
>JALVVU010000166.1 GCA_027023255.1 Desulfurococcales archaeon | reverse complement strand
TGGGGGATTCTTCAGGGCAGCATCCATAATGATAGGTCAGACCATAGGTGCGGAGGCTTACGCGAGGGCTAAGGAAGTTGTTAAGAAGTCGTTAATACTGATTAGCGGGAGCTTCGCCATAGGCTCAATAGCCATAATAGCGTTCAGGGTGCCGCTAATACTCATCTTCGTGAATGACCCTAAAGTAATCCCGGTCGGGTCCAGGCTACTGGAGGTCTTCGCACCCTCCATACCGTTCTTCGGCATGTTCTTCCTATGCAGCGCCGTAGCTAACGGCTCTGGACACACGAAGTTCTTCGCCGCCCTCTCAATATTCAGGTTATGGGTGCTGAGGATAGGGCTCAGCGTAGCCCTAGCGTACCTCGCTGGCATGGGAACCGATGGCGTGTGGTACGCGATGACCACGAGCAACATAGCGGCAGGTGCCCTCGCGCTCGCATGGCTCTCCAGAGGTACGTGGTTAAGGAGGGTCATTGAGGTACCACCAGAGAGGGTAGCTGACATGGGTTGAGAGGTAGTGATGCGGGCTTCATTAAAGCGTATTAAAGGCGATGTCACCTTAAACACGGTTTAAGCTCGGAGTTGGAACGCAATGCCCTGGTGGAGGAAGAAGAAAAAGAAGGATGAAAGGAGAAGGGATGAGGAAGAGGATAGGGAGGAAGAGGACTTCCTCTCCACCCCTTATAGGCCTGACATGGTTGCCCCCTTCGGGCTCGGCTTCGAGATACTCATGCGTGAACTCAACAGGGCGTTAGAGCAGATGCTTAACGACGAAGAGTTCTGGGGTAAGGGAGGTAGGGTTTACGGCTTCTCCGTAACCATAGGCCCCGACGGCCGCCCCGTAATAAGGGAGTTCGGAAGTAAGCCTAAGCACACCATCAAGGAGTTAAAAGACTCCGAAGCTTCGGAGGTAACGCGTAACTACGACGTGATAGACTTGGGTGACCAAATAGAGGTGATCGCGGAGCTTAGGGATGCTGTGAGGGAAGGCGACGTTAAGGTGAGGGGTAGCGGCAATAAGGTCGTGATCGAGGCTGGAGGGAGGAAGTCCGTGATTAAGCTCGCGCACAGGGTGCGGTCAAAGCCTGAGAAAGTAATCGTTAGGAATAACGTTGTTGATGCTCTATTCAAGAAGGAGTAACCCACCAGCTGAGAAGCCTTCGAGTTTTCAACCGTGCTTAAGTGGCTCAGGGCTCGAGTCCCTAATCACCGTTCATGGACGGCGAACTCATCATAGCCTAGGAAGTTTTTGGTTCTGCCGTTAAATTGTCTTTTACGTTGCGTTAGCTGGTGAGGGCAGGGTTAGGTAAGTATGCTGTATCTCTGAATCATTTTTATTTACTGTTTCTAAGTATTATCTATTAGAGGGGAATTACATTAGATTATATAGTGGTAACTATTGGGCTAGGGATCGACTACCTGGTAACGTAACCCCGTCCAGTTATTTAGGCGGTGATGGATGACGGGCGACGTTGAAATATTCCCAATAGGTATTGAGGGGCTTGAGGAGGTGCTAGGCAGGGCACTTAAGGCAGGAACGACCATGCTTATTGAAGGTGATCCCGGCGCCGGTAAGACTATCTTGGCGGCAACTATATGCTACGCTAACGCCATCAGGGAAAGACCTTGCCTTTACGTGTCGCTTAGGGAGCGTTGGGAGGTTTTCAGGGAGGAGATGCTTGGGCTTGGTATGGACTTCGAGGAGCTGAGTGCCCTACACCTCTTCAGATACGTTAGATTGCCCGTGATCGTTAACACCTCAATGCTGAACACCGTAACTAAGGTGATCACGGACTACGTAGCAAGGATTAAGCCTAGGATCGTGGTGGTAGATGACATCAAGCTGATGGCCAGCACGCATAGGTTCAACATGCGTAAAGCTCGATCCATAATCCAGAACTTTCTTTACGACCTGTCCTCAGTGATTAAGGGAGTTACTATCCTTGTGGCTGGTCGGGGCGTCGAGGACGAAGCCATAGTTAAGGAGTTCGAGCACATGGCGGACCTAATACTGGAGCTACGTGTGAGTGTTGATGAGGGTGCGCTTAAGCGCTTAATCATGATTAAGAAGGTACGGGGCAACCGCACCCCCTCCTGGGGGTTACCGTTTAGGGTAGTGGACGGGCACGGCATTAAGGTGTTGGTGCCCGTGGACATGGAGGAGGCTAGCCTGCCTTCCAGCGACGCGATATCCCTGCCCTGCAGGGCCTTAAGCGAAGCGGCTGGGAGCCTCTGTAGGGGGTGCTTGATGCTGGTTTCGTACCCACCGGACGGTAGGTGTCATGAGTGTATTTACTTGCCTGTAGCCCTCATGATTGCCTTAGGGAGGCTTAAGGCGGCGGTAGTTAGCTTTAGGATTTCCTCAAGCGAAATAAGGCGCGCAGCGACACACGCGCTAAGGAGTGTCGGGCTCGATGAGCGCCTGGCTAATGAACTCGTGATTCATGCTGTGGGCATTAATCCGGCGCTCCTAGGGCTCGAGGATATCCTCGAGATTTGTGATGACGTGCTCCGCAACTATTACCCTGACGTCCTGGTTCTGCACGGCGCTGAGATGCTTGATTTCCTGTATGGAGGGTCAGGGAGGCTTGTCTCGACACTATATAACTTGGTGATGCGGGCTAGGCTGAGGGGCTCTAGCGTAATAATTCTTTACGGGAAAACCCACGGCAGTACTTACGAAGCGCTCTCAGCCCTCTCAAGCATAGTGCTCCGCCTAGAGTACGTGCGTGAGGAAAACACCGTAAAGCCACAGCTCTATGTTTGGGGCTCAGGGAACGTTGCCAGAATATTAAGCGCTGATGAGCTACAGCAGTGCGTGGATGAGGGGATGAGGTCCTTAAGCGCCATCAGGAGATCTGCCCAGTTAAGCGAGAGCGTCCTTAAATGGGGGGAGAAGTGATGAAGGATCAACGTACGACACTATTGCGTTAACTACTACGTCAGCCTCATCCGAGGTCAGGTACTCCAGCGCCCGATCGCCACATACGGTGTTTCCGGAGCGCCACATACATAGGGCTACGAGCCCATGCTCCTTTGCTAGGGCAATCACCCTTATTCCATGATCCGTGGCTACCACTGAGAGCGGGTGGGGGCCAGCCATCGCGAGTAACTTATCAATAAGCTCCGTTAACCGCGCCTTCATCACCGTTGCTGTCCGTGACGCTTTCGTGA
Source organism: Desulfurococcales archaeon (assembly GCA_027023255.1). Lineage (GTDB taxonomy): Archaea > Thermoproteota > Thermoprotei_A > Sulfolobales > NBVN01 > WAOL01. The sequence continues at coordinate 3,300 of JALVVU010000166.1, read as the reverse complement.
GGTTAGCTAGGACCGCTGGGTTCACGAGGTAGTTGCTGAGTTTGTTGAACTCCTCCCCTAGCTTGCCTGGACTTGGATGCGTGGCTACCTCCCCGACCATACGCCTGGGCGTGCGTAGGAGGGTCTCGTCCACCTTAACCTTGTCCTTCCTTAACTTCCTTACCTCAGCGAAGCACTCAACACAGATCGTTGTCTCAACAATCTCTAGACACTTAACGCCCTCCATCCGCCACCCCTCACCCATGAGCTCGAAGACACACCTTACTGGGGTCCCACTTATGAAGTCCACGTCGATGGCCACCTCGCCCTTGTCCGTCCGACCGACGACGGATATGTAGCCCGTGAAGCCCTGGAGCCCTAACTCAGTTAGAGTCACTGAGAGAGGCACCTTAACGAGCTTCCTAAAGGTGAAGTCCCTGTCCGCAGTACTCATTAGGGGTGCCCATCAAGTGATACGTTGTGGTGAGTAATAAAGCCGTGAGGACCTTAAGTCAACGCTTCTCCCCGTAGGTCCTGAGGACGTCCTCCGCCGCACTCATTAACTTATTAATGTACTCGAGCGTCCTTCTAACCCCTAAATCAGTTACCTTAACCACGGTCCTTGGCCTGTCCTCTAGGTACCTGAGTATCCTGACGTACCCAGCCTCCCTGAGCTTCCTTAAGTGGCTGCCCAAGTTGCCTGGCGTGAGCTTGAGCGCCTCCTGAAGCTCCGTAAAGTAAGCCTCTCCACGCGGGATTAAGTACAGCATTATCCCTAACCTAACGGGGGAGGAGAATACCGGGTCCCGCATTACCCTCCGTAGCGCGTCATCACCCACGCTCACGTTGCTAGCACCCTCGCAGGGAGTTCTTAGTTATGCCCACTACCCCAAGCTACCGAGTCATTCTTCTCCCGGCAACCAGGCGGGTTGCATCAATCATGTAGGCTAGACCGGTTAAGTTGTAGATGACTATTATGGCGCTTGACGCGTACATCCACGCGTTATCGAAGGAACCTGTGAGGGGCAGTAAAGCTATGGAGGCACCTAAGGAAATACCGCATGCAAGCGGTTTCCGTTCACGCGTTAATGTAGCCATGAGCGTGTTCCCTAGCGCCAGCGCTAAGAGTAGCCCGAACTGGGCTGAGTAGTACTTCCCTATGATACCCACTTCACTGAGGTACCATCCAACAGTTACTCCTGTGAGGAATGAAGCGATCCACGTAAGGGATATGAGGAACACCCTCGCACTTCCCTTAAGCCTTGATTTCCTCTCTCCTTCATGCTTACCGCGGAGTACCTCCTTGTACTTCGATATGGGTTTGCCGAAGATCTTCACGTTCAGTACTATTAACGATGACGTGGCTACCCCCCAGAACACGCCCGTGAGTACCCCGCTCAACGGAGGGGCTACCCTCGAGCAGATGAGGAGGTCCAGCATTATATTCAGCCCGACGATAGTTCCGAACCCTAAGTAAATCATGGCGGACGAGAGGGCGTAAAGCCCTATGAGCTTGTCCCTCACGTCCTTCAACACGTTTACTAACTCCCTCACGTCCTCTCCCACACATTACCACCATTAAGAACTTCAAGGGCAGAGTATTAAGTTGGGGCGCAACTCTGTGCTGCAGAGTGCCTTACCCCTTAAATGAATGTTATGAGTGAAGACCTAGGTCGGGTGCTTGAGTTGGCTGAGGCCCTTACCAAGGAGGGTACTGGGGAAGCACTACTTAGTAATACAGGGCACTACCCGCAGTACTATGATGACATTTCAAAGAACCTTGAGGAAATCCTAACTAAGTTGAGGGAACTAGCTAAGGAAATAAGCTTCAGGGGGGTCGCGACCTACCTAGCCCACGCGTCCGGAGGGTTGAGGGCGGCGGATGCTGTTGGGGTTCTCTCCTGCGTTGAGGGACTATCACGCATCATCGGCGTAGCTACCGGGATCGTTGAGGCACTCCTCAAAGGCTCCCTAGAGAAGGAGGAGGCTACGAACATGCTGGAGGGCGTTAAGGAAGGTCTACGCGTAGTGAGTTGCCCGGAGTCTGAGGCACCGCTACACCTTAAGACATACACCTTAGTTAGTGAGGCGTTAAAGCGCTTAGGTGAATTGAGGGTGAGGGACGAATACGGTTCAATGCTTACCGCGGGCATGGCTGCCGCGCTAGCAGCTAAGATTGTTGAGGGTAATGAGGAGGTCAGGAACGCCATTACGTGAGGGCTTTAGGATTAGGATGCGGTTAAAAATGAGAACTTTCCGTGCTGCGGTTCTCCTACTTTCCCAGTTTTCCTTCACTCACTTACCAGCTATTTTCAGGTTCCTTAACAGTATGTGGGGTGCTGTTGCCGAGCCGTGTGTTTCCACCTTCCTACCTATTAGGTCTATGTTACTCTTCATTAGCTCATAGAAGTTCCCTGAAAGCACGACGCCCTTAACCGTTCCTTTGATTTCGCCTCCGCGTATTAGGTATGCGTGTGTCACGGTTGCGTTGAGGTTCCCGCTTACGGGGTTCGAGAGCCACTCACCTATGGTTGACTCGACGAGTAACCCGTTCTTAACTTCCCTAACCATCTCATCTAGGCTTGCGTCCCCTGCCTTCAGCAATATGTGGTTCGGTCTCGGTGATGGGGTTGAGGAGTACTTACGCCACGCGTTACCTGTTGATCTCCTGCCCTCCTTCTTGGCGGTGTAGGAGTCGTAGGCGTAGTCGAGGAGGATGCCTTCCTTTACTAGGGCCCTACTAACGGTTGGGTGTCCCTCGTCATCGAATTCCCTCCCGTCAGGCTTCGTGGGGTCGGCGCCCGCGTCAATGATCGTGACGTGCTTAGCCATAACCGCCTCACCCACCTTACCGGCGAGCGGTGACCTCCCCTGCTGCACGGACAGTGCTGAGAGTGCCGGCATCAGCATTATTGCCAGTACTGACGTGGTCACGCAGGGCGCTAGGATCACGTCGTAAGTACCTGTTGGGATTGGCTTCGAATCGATGAATTCCGGCGCCTTAGCCCCGGCCTCCCTAGCCGCGTCACTGAGCTTGAATTCCCTTAAGTTCCTTGCGAACGCATCACCGGAGAATGTCCCCTCCTTCCCGTCCTTCACGGCCTTAACGTAGATCCACCCACCGACTGAAGTCATGCGTTGCTTTACGGGACCTCCGTAACTGTTCATGAACTCAATGGTGAGTGATGACGCACTAACTAAGCACCTGACGGGTTTCGATGCTGGTGACCCCTCACTGACAGCTGTTATAGCGTCCTTAACAACGCTCGCTAAGTCCTCAGGACTAACCCCTGCTGTCTCACGATCCCACAGGTTGTTTAG
>JALVVU010000165.1:6276-6535 GCA_027023255.1 Desulfurococcales archaeon | reverse complement strand
AAGGCTCCCTCAACTCTGTCGCGCGCCTGAACGCCTCCTTTAAGCCATCAACATCCCTCCTCAGTATGGCGTCCCTAGCGTCGACGGTTAGGTCGGGCCTGTATATGCATGTCTGTAGCTTGCCGTCAGGAGTCATCCTTAGCCTAGTACATCTGGCGCAGAGGTAGGGGTTCCCGAAGCCCCTAATGACGTAGACCTTAATGCCGGAAGGCATTAAGTAAGTGGGTCTGTTCTGGAACTTAGCGAACCATACCTTAAC
>JALVVU010000165.1:0-6266 GCA_027023255.1 Desulfurococcales archaeon | reverse complement strand
ACACATAAGATTACGGTCAAGCGCGGCGGGTCGTGATTAACGCTGAGCTCATTTCCCTCGCTACTTTGAAGTAAGGCTCCCTCAACTCTGTCGCGCGCCTGAACGCCTCCTTTAAGCCATCAACATCCCTCCTCAGTATGGCGTCCCTAGCGTCGACGGTTAGGTCGGGCCTGTATATGCATGTCTGTAGCTTGCCGTCAGGAGTCATCCTTAGCCTAGTACATCTGGCGCAGAGGTAGGGGTTCCCGAAGCCCCTAATGACGTAGACCTTAATGCCGGAAGGCATTAAGTAAGTGGGTCTGTTCTGGAACTTAGCGAACCATACCTTAACCGCCTGCCTCCTTAAGTAGTCCTCCACAGGGTCCAGCTCAGCATGTAGCTCCCTGTAGATGTTGGGTGGGGTGCCCACAGGTATTAACTCAATTACGTTCAAGTCAGCCCCAATCCCTGAAGCGTAGTCTATGATCTCCCTGAACTCACCAGCATTCAGGGATAGCACTAGGTAGTTAAGCTTCACCTTAAGCCCAGCATCAACCGCTGCCTCAATACCCCCCAAAACGTCGCTCAGGGAGCCCCCGCCAGTTATCCTCCTGAAAACGCCCTCCCTCAAGGAATGCAGGGACACGTTAACCCTGCCTAGCCCGGCCTCAGCTAGCCCCTGTGCGAACTTCTTCAACCTTGAGGCGTTAGTGACTAAGCTAACATCCTTAACGTGCTGGGATATCGCTGAAACAATGTCCACGATATCATCCCTAACTAAGGGCTCACCACCTGTTAACTTGAAGCCAGTGATACCTAAGGACGAAGCTACTTCCGCCACGAAGCCTAGGTCACCCGCGCTTAACTCACCCTCAACCCGCGAGGCGCTTATTCCTTCCCTGTGGCAGAATATGCATGCGTGGTTGCACCTTAACGTCACGCTAACCCTCAACCTATTCACGGGTCTGCCGAACCTATCCACTAGTGAATCATGCGGTATCCTCACTCACCCCTCAAACCACTAAGCATAGATGGAGCACAGTAAAATAAGTGTATTTTATTGAAGTTAGTTAAAGTTAAACATAGGTAATATACTTACATTTTCTTCGCACTAGTGCGTGGGAGTCTATGGGGGACCTACGTACTGTTGTTAGGTTCGCTAAGCTTAATTAATCGTTATCAGTTATTTGATAACGACTCAAGGAGGCGCCCTAGATGAATGACGTGGGCCACGGCGACGGAGGTTACGTACGCTGTAACGTGTGCGAGTTTCGATGCCCGATACTTGAGGGTGGCGTAGGTCGATGCGGAATGATAATGAATGAAGGCGGACACTTAAAGGAGGTCTTCCCTCAGCACTTCACCTTCACATTCCCCGTAAACTCAGAGTCTATCCCGCTCCTCCACTTCTACCCTAACCACCTATTCCTAGCGGTAGGGTCCATCGGATGTAACTTCACGTGCGTGGGGTGCGTATCCCGTACCCTAACCCAGCACGTCAAGCTAGCAACTAAGTTACTTCGGAGGAGGAGCTTGAGGGACATCATTGAAGAGGCGAGAGGTCTTGGGTGCGTGGGTATGGCGTTCATCCTGAGCGAACCAACCGTAACTTACTGGACATTCCTGAGGCTAGCTAAGCTGGCGAGGAGGGAGAAGCTACTCGTCGGGTGCTCCTCAAACCTCTACTTAACTATGGATGCCTTATCAAGACTCACGCCCAATCTAGACTTCGTGGTTGCGGGCATTAAGGGCTTCTCGCCAAGAATTTACGCTAAGCTCAGTGGTGGCGCGGGGCCGGCGCCAGTGTTCAGGAATATTGAGTTCTTAGTTAGGGAGGGAATTCACGTTGAGGTCACGATCACTTACTATAGGGGTCTTGAGGGTGAAGTCCTTCACGCGGCCAAAGCGATCGCTAGCATATCGCCTGAGATTCCCTTTCACATAATGGTGTTTACGGCTCCCTCAGAGGAGTACGTTGGGTTGGAGCCCAGCGTTGATGTCGCCGAGCGACTCTGCAGAACCGTCAGGAGGGAGTACCTTAAGTACGCGTACCTCTTCAACATCCCCGGAACTAAGTATCTGAACACGGTGGTGGGTGAGGAGGAAGTTATTAAGCGCGAGTTCTTCGGTCCATGCTCAGCCAAGGTAACTTACTTCGCACGTAATGCGGAGAGAGTAGCCAGCATTAAGGGACGCATAGCGCGTGAGTGCCCAATTAACGCTGAGTCCTTCATGCTGGGCTATAGGGTCACGGGAGCCCTAGAACTTATTGACTCAGTACTGCGGTTCCTAGGAGTTACCGATGAGACCGTGAGGTACGAAGCACTAGGGAAAGCAATCGAGCAGGGCTTCACAGACACGATACGCGACACCCTAAACAACTCACCCTCTCCGCAGGAGCTACGCGGCTTAATGCAGGCAATAGCTAAGCTAGCCGGGCTGAACCTAAGTAATCACCCTAAGGTACTCTTCATCGATAGGGCAACGAAAACCATGGAACGATTAAGGGCAAGTATAGTGAAGCCCCGGAAAACCTACCTATGCTTAGGTCACCCGCTCTACGCGAAGAGGAAGGGATCATACCAGTTAGAATTACTTAGGTTCATAGGGTCTGAATGCATCAACTACTTGTTAAGTAGCTCCAGCACCATAGGGCAGAACGCTAGCACTGAGGAACTGAAGCACTTATCACCCGAAGTGATATTCATAGACGCGCACTTCCCCTACAGCGTCGAGGACTTCATGAAGCTCTCCGAAGAGATAGGTCTGGACTTGGACGCAATTAAGCATCACAGGGTGTATAAGGTACCCCCTACGTACAGGGGCTTCCATTACTGGTTACTTCAAGCACTCTTCATGGCGACCAGAACGTACCCGGACGTGTACCCACCCTCGCTACTCGATAACGCTGAGAAGTGCTTACTTCATAGCGATTGCTGGTGACTCAAGTTAAGTAAACCTTAAATTCGTTATCAGTTAACCGATAACGAAGATCAAAGGTGATTACGGTGCGCAGTCCCAAGCATGAGGAGTGCCTTACTGAAAGCGAACCCACGATTACTGGCAACTACAGCAGAAAGCAAATATTAGGTGTACTAATTACCATAACGAGGTGCACTAAATGAACAGAGGAGGCTTGAGTAAGGTAGCCTCTGCAGCGATACTCGCAATAATAATCATCTGCATCATCGCTGGCGGCGCGTACTACTACTCACGCTCAAGCATCCATAAAGGCACTACTACAATCACATCCTCCCCCACAACAGCAACCGTGAAAACCCTGGTAACCCCAACCGCCACGAGCACTGCCTCAAGCACCACAACCATAACCACCCGAACAACTACGAGCACATCATCAACCACGCGATACGTGGTCGTAATCGACGCCAGAGGTAAGGAGGTGAGGATTCCCGAGCCCGTCACGAAGGTAATCACGTTATACGGCATGGCCCCACCCTTCATATACCTACTGGGTGCCGGTAGCAAGTTCTATGGGGGATGGTCGTGGGGCTTAGGATTCTATAAGCTCGTAGACCCTAACTTCGAAAAGAAGGTAGGTCTTGGGCGGGAGTTAAGCGTTGAGGAAATCGTTAAGATAAGGCCGCAGGTAGTCATAGCGTCGACGTGGGAGAGAACCGCCAAGGAGGTCTCCCAGCTGGAGGGGCTGGGGGTGCCTGTGGTGTGCATTAAGATTGAGAGCATTAAGGACATATACAACACGATACGGATGCTTGGGAAGATCTTTCAGGAGGAGGGGCGTGCTAACAGCATCATTAACTACTGCAAGTCCATAGTCCAAGAAGTTAAGTCCAGGCTAGCGAACGTAACTACTAAGCCTAAGGTCTTGGTGCTATACTACAGCGGCAGGCACCACAGCCTAAGAACCTTCGGCGGCGACATGTTCCAAAGTAAATTAATTGAGCTTGCTGGCGGGGTGAACGTCGCCGGAAACCTGACAGGGAAGAAAGGGGTTAATGTGGAGCAGGTAGCTAAGTGGAACCCAGACGTAATACTGATAATACAGTACGGCGTCCCAGCAAGCAAGACTCTCCAGCTAATCAAGAACGACCCAGCATGGCAGGCAATCAAGGCCGTTAAGGACGAGAAAGTGTATATAGTGCCCTACGACGGCGAGAACTGGATTGACCCCTGCCCGAAATGGCCCCTCGGCTTGCTGTGGCTAGGTAAGGTTCTCCACCCACAGCAGTTCAAGGACGTCAACATCACTGAGGTCGCCGCGCACTTCTATAAGGAATTCTTCAACCTAAGCATAAGTAAGGTGCACATAACCGGCAACCTAACGGTGACTACCGCTAAGGGGTAGCGCGATGGATAGGACTGTCCTAAAGCTCACGGTGTTTTTTGCCTTCCTGCTCATAGCCTCACTCTGCGTAGGCAGGCTCCTTTTCCTCCCGTGGCGCGCTAATGCTCTCGACACGACCATAGTTATGTACGTGCGCTTGCCGAGAGTCATGGCAGCCTCACTTGCGGGCGCTGCGCTGGGCTTAGCGGGGGTGGCGTTACAGAACACCTTCAGGAACTACTTAGCCGGGCCCGGAATACTCGGCGTTACGAGCGGCTCGGCCTTCGGCGCCGTACTCGCCATACTTCTCCTCCCCCCGAACCCGGCCGCGATTCAGTTAACTGCATTCGCGTTCGGCCTGGTAGCGATGTTCCTCGCATACTACTTAGCTAGGCTCGCGGGTGGCGGGATACTGGCGCTGATACTGGCAGGCATAGTTACCTCAGCACTCTTCTCGGCATGCGTCGGCATCGTTAAGTACATGGCGGATCCCTACAATAAGTTACCGGCCATGGTTTACTGGTTATTAGGTAGCTTCGCAGGAACCAGATGGGGCGACTTAGCCCCAGCGATGCCGCCCTTACTCGTAGGCGTGGTGACGCTCCTCCTACTCAGGTGGGTCCTCAACGTGCTCTCCTTAGGGGATGATGAGGCCATGGCGTTAGGCGTGAACGTGGGTTTGTTCAGGGCTCTGGCAGTAGTGGCCGCGACCCTAGCTACCTCCGCCTCCACCTCCCTAGCAGGCATGATAGCTTGGGTTGGGGTGGTGAGCCCACACATCGCTAGGTTACTCGTGGGGTACGACAATAGGAGGTTGGTGCCGGCATCCGCGCTAGTCGGTGCCACACTACTGCTTTTCTGCGATGACCTAGCCAGAACCTTATCCGCGGCTGAGTTACCGTTGAGCGTTATGACGAGCTTCGTCGGCGCCCCCATACTCTTCGCCATACTCATTAGGAGGAGGGCATGCCTTGCTGGAAGTTAAGGATCTGTGGTTCACGTACGGTAACCCAGCCCGTAGGAAGCACGTGCTGAGAGGAGTTTCACTGAGGGTTAGCTCCCGCGTTACATGCCTGCTAGGCCCTAACGGTGCGGGGAAGACTACCCTCATGAAATGCATCGTGGGGATCCTGAAGCCCGAGCGTGGGCGTATACTACTTAGGGGGCGGGACATTACGGGCATGGACTGCAGGTCAAGGGCTAAGTTAATTTCTTACGTGCCGCAGGAATTCACCATCCCGTTCCCCTACACGGCCTTCGAGGTAGTGTTGATGGGGAGGAATCCCTACGTAAACATCCTGCAGGGGCCGCGGGCTGAGGATGAAGTCAAGGCACGTGAGGCCCTTGAGGCTTTAGGCGTGGGGCACTTAGCGGGGAAGCCCTTCACGTCACTCAGCGGCGGGGAGAAGAGGTTAGTCCTCATAGCCAGGGCGCTCGCGCAGGACGCCCAGCTACTGGTCCTTGACGAGCCGACATCATTTCTCGATTACAGGAACAAGCTGGTGGCGCTGGAGACCTTAAGGGGCGTGTCCCGGCGATTCAGTAAGCCAGTCCTCATATCGCTTCATGACCCGAACCTAGCGTTACTGTTCTGTGATGAGGTCTTCCTAATGAGGGGCGGGGAGGTAGTTGCTGGAGGAAGACCTGATGAAGTAATAACGAGGGATAGCATAAGGCAAGTGTATGGTGTTAGGGTGAGGGAGTTACGCGTTAACGGTTGCAAGCTAATAGCTCCGGAGGACGCGCTACTCAAGTAACCTGGCGTCACCTTACCAACCAGTTATAGTAGCACCTCCTGCGGGTTACGTTCCTTGCGAAGCTCTCCTCAATGTAGTTGATTACTGCTTCAACATACCTCATCCCCTTAGCCGGCGATGCTTTGAGGGGGTTCCCGATGACCCCATAGCGGTGGGGGTCCCCGCATCCCTGGTAGAACCCTAGGTTCTTAACGAGGGAGTTATCTATCGCCATCACTATGCTGGTT
>JALVVU010000164.1 GCA_027023255.1 Desulfurococcales archaeon | reverse complement strand
GCCTTCTTGAGTCCCGGAACTCAGTTGCTAAACAGGCCACTTCTCCATCCTGTACGCGGCATCCCAAAACATGTATTCGTACCGGGAGCCCGTAATGAAGAGTTCCTCAAGCCTCCTTAAGTTCGTGAAGTCCTGTAAATCAACTGCCCGTATTAATTCATTAACGAGTTCCTCATACTCCTTACTTACGTATGCGGAACACCACCTGCGGTACAGGGGATTACTATTACTCCTCAGTAGGTGTTCATTACTCCTCCCTATCTCCAAGTAACTCCAGAAGCACGGTAGGATAGCCACTAAACAATCCAGCGGCGTGCCCAAGGAACATGTTGTGAGCAGGAAGTTAGAGTACGCGTAAGCGGTTGGTGAGGGCTCAGCACGAATGACTTCATCCATGCTTAACTCCATCTTCTTAATTAGTTCCTCGTAGTTCCTCATCTCTATAGTTGCATCCTCATAAGCAAGTTCCAGCGCCAGCCTACCGAGTTCGAAGTCTGCCTTGGACGCGGCTAGGGCTAAACACTTCATCATTACGACTAGGTAATTGTAGTCCTGAATGACGTAGTACTTAAACTTCTCGAGAGGGAGGGTTCCCGAGTAGAGTTCCCTCACGAAAGGATGTACGAAGATCTTCTCCCATATAGGGCTGGCTTTCCTCCGTAAGTAGGCGCTTAGCTTGGAAGGTGGTCTGGCGGCACGCATCACTTCTCACTACCTCCCCGTACGGTCCTACCTATAGCTGACACTATGGCACCGTAGATAGCGCCGCTAATCACGGACGCTATAGTCCAAGCAAGCATCACTGGCGGCGTTGCGAGTGACTGAAACAGTATCGCGTCTAACGCAACTGCCACTGGGCCGGCGAATGCCCCCGCCAGCATACCCTGCAGGACGCCCCACTTACGGTACCCGAATATGGCGTACGCGACTTCTGAGGCGATTCCTTGGCAAATACCGTATATTAAGTTTGTGAAGCCGCCTGCGTTCGGCAGGAAAGTCTCAACAAGTGCACCCAGCGTCTCCCCCAGAAACGCTGAGGCAGGCTTCCTTATCAGGGAAGCAGCTAGTGGGGCCCCTATGAACCATAGTCCGTACGATAGGGCTCTAGCGACGACAGGCCCTCCTAGAGCCTTACCAATGTAATAAACATTCCATGTAAACGTGAATATCACACCAGTAACTACGGCGACCAGGCCCAGTATAGCCCAGTCAACCACAGTATACCTCTTCACGAAGCACCCTCGAAGACCTAATCAATAATGCTTAAAGGTTTAGTGTTCCGCAAGAGCTTCAATACTTCATCTGAATAAAATCATGGCTTAAGCATAAGTAATTAATAAGGCATGTGCGGCACTACTAGCTGCAGGTATCCGAGCATTCCAGCAAGCGCTATGAGGATCTGTAAGGCAAGCAATGTAAGCACTATAGCTTCCATCCATCCAATCCTCAGTGGTTCCTTGCTAACTTTACGCAACCTGAAGCCACGTAACTCAGCGGCTATGCCTACCCATAAGGCCCTCTCATACCCCACACTTAGCAAGGGCGTTAACACCGACTTAATGTCTGTAGGCGTTATCGGTACTGACCTATAACCTCGCAGAACGCGCACGCCTTGAATTTCCCTTAAGTCCTTACTCATTAAGTCAATTAGCCGAAGGGCGTATGCTAGCGCAAAGCAAACGCCCTTCGGTAACCTTAGCTTCCTCTCTAAACTCCTAACAGCTAGTGCCGGGTCGACAAGGGAAACGAAGAGAAATGCCACACCGGCTATGCCCGTTATTCTGAGACCTATGGTTATGAATGTGTTCACGGCTCCAGCCCTAACAATGAGCGGCCCCACCACCAGTACGGCAGGCCCAACGTTAGTGAGTAGTAACGCGTTAATGGCTAGCCCGGCGAAACCTATGAGGAAGAGGGCTATGAGTACCTTATACTTCCTCCACCCTAACGCGAAGCCTACGATGGCGTTCGGCGCCCCTATTAAAGCTAGGCTCAAGGCATCACGGTCAATAAACAACACTAAAGTCAATACAAGCCCATAAATGAAGAGCACTGCCGGGTCTACGGGCCCCTCACGACCCACGTAACGGCTCCTCCAAGTATTTAAGTGCGTCAACAACGCTCACCTCACGCACCCTCCCACTATCGACAATAAACGCCCTATCAGCAACTTCCGCTACGAGACGTGGGTCGTGCGTGGCTATGAGCACAGCCGCTCCAGCCCTAATAGCCTTGGTGAGTAAACGCCTTAACTCACTCATGAACCTGAGGTCCAAGCCGGTTGTCGGCTCGTCCAAGAGGAGGGCCTTAGGCGTATACGCAATCCCTACGCTTAGAGCTAGCCACCTACGCTGACCATGACTCAACCTGTATGGAGGTCGCTGCAATGCATCCTTAACCCATGGAGCAATACTAACTAAATCTCTAAAGGCTACACCTACCTTCTTAGAAACCTCCCTCAACTCGCCCTCTACGGAGCTCGAGACGAACGTATAGTCCGGTATCTGAGGCACGTAGAAAACCAGCCTACCGCGTGGCCTGACGCCAGCACGCCTGGGATCCTCACCCATTACCCTAACGTAACCGTCCACGGGCTCCAGTAGACCGGCAATGCACTTCAGCAACGTAGTCTTACCGGACCCGTTAGGGCCTACAAGAACACCTACCTCACCAGCTCGAAGCTCCATGTCAACGTCCTCAAGTACGACGACGTCGCCGTACCCACAGGTTAAGTTGCTGAGCGAGACCATAACTTCACCTCCTCTCTTCTCGCTCCTAGCATCACGTACGTGGGCCTCCGGGGGTAGCGTATCTATCCCCGTCATGAGTAACCCCCTCAGCACCTCACTTGAAAGTAACTCGTCCCTACGGTACTCAGCTGTAATTATTCCATCCTTGATCACGTAAGTTCTTGAAGTCATGTCAAGGAAGTACCTTACTTTATGCTCGACTATGACCACGGTCTTCCCTCTCCTCAGTAACCGCATAATAGTTTCCTTCAGCGACTTAACGCCCCAAGGATCGAGGGATGCTGTTGGCTCATCAAGCACAACTACGTCGGGATCATGCGCTAGTGCGGCAGCTATTGCTAGCCTGCGTTGCTGACCTCCCGATAGGTGCTCAACAGGCTTGAAAGCGTGTTCCTCTAAACCGTACTCTCTCAACACGTTCCATACCTTACCTTCATCATTTATGCCTAGATTCTCTAAAGTAAAGGAGACCTCATCATACGGAGTAGGCATAGCTAACTGCTTGTCGGGATCCTGCATAACTGCCCCAACGACCCTCGGAACATTACTGAAGCCCTCCTCCGTGAGGGGATCTATACCAGCTAAGTTAACCCTACCTCTAACATCGCCTTGGAGCAGGTGCTTCAGAACACCAGTAATTGCTAATAATAGCGTGGTTTTCCCCGACCCTGACGGGCCGGCAACGAGCGTTAGTTCCCCAGCACTCGCACTGAAAAAAGAGTCCTTAACAGCACCACGTTTGGACGGGTATGATGCCTCCTCAATGTATGCCTCCAGCGACGCGCTACCCTGTTTCTCAGTCATCACTTGCTCCCGCTTCAGGATGAGGGTGTGACTTCCTTCCTCTCTCCTTTCTTCCCTATCTCCACTATCTTATTGCACTTCAACTTCTTCAGGAAGTCGGAGAGCTCGTTCAGCGGTACCTTAATGGTGTACAGGTACCTCCTCGTCCTTGCCTTAACCTTCGCTACGCCCTCCTTCTCGTTCCTAACGACACGTATTTCCGATGCCCTCGCACTAATCTCTATGAACTCCTCCCTGTTACGCACCTCTATAGGCACGCCTAACACCACCCATCAAGTAGCGGTAGGGTTAATAAGTTAAGTTTTTCCTAGAGTCATGACTGTTCGAGAGCAATCAGCGCTTGTAAAGCTCTTCATTCACCCAAGGTATGAGGGCCATTAAGACAGCATCTCGTGTTAAGTGCTCACGCGTCACGACACCCTTAGTAAGTATCTTTATGAGCCCACCCTTCTCCCCTATATCCTTAGTCCCGAAGTACTTGTCCACCACCACCTCCAGCTCTCTAGCCTCTCCCCTAACTAGTGCGTCAGCGAAGGGTGGCGGTACCTGGAAGGAGGGGGAGAAACCAACGGAGGTTAAACCGTTGGAGTCCCGTATAACCGCTACCTGAACGTCGTAGTACCTATCCTCCACCCTATATATGCCTGCCTCAACCCCCACACCGAAGTCAGCATCCTTAACTGATGAGAAGGCCCGCAAGCACCTGTTCTTAGCCCCCAAGAGGATCTCATTCATTCCTAACGGTTGCGGGGGCACGCCCGGATCAACCGCTACGGGAATTACCTTAACGCTAATCCCTAGTAACTCGGTGAACGCTGCCCTTATACCGGCCACCTTACTAGGGTTCTTAGTTCCTGCGGCGACGATAACCTCGGGTTTCCTCGTCAGCCCCAACGCCATGCTCACCTAAGCTGTTCTCCAAGCAGTTTCTTTAATGGTTGACGCAGTTAAATTACGGGGTTAAGCGTGGGTGAGGGCGTCAACACAGCGATAGTTCTGGCTGGAGGCTTCGCAACGAGGTTAAGGCCCTTAACCCTCACGAGACCTAAGCCCCTCCTACCGGTGCTAAATAAGCCATTGCTGGACTGGATCCTAAGTGGTCTGCGTGAGGCCGGGGTTAAGCGGGTTATACTTTCCGTTAGGTACCTCTCGGAAATGATTAAGAGGAAGTACGGTGATGGCTCAGAGTACGGTGTTGAGATAGAGTATGCTGAGGAGGTTAAGCCCCTCGGTGACGGCGGGCCCATACCCATGGTTAAAGAGGCATTCGGGCTTGATGAAACCTTCCTAGTCGTGTACGGCGATATATTCAGTGACGTGGACTTCAACGACCTAATAAGGTTCCACCGCAGTGCGGGAGGACTAGCCACCCTAGTCCTAACCCGGGTTGAGGACCCATCAAGATACGGTGTCGCGCTCCTGGACGAGACTGACAGAATAATTGACTTTATCGAGAAGCCCTCCAGAGGCGAGGCAAGAAGCAACCTAATTAACGCCGGCATCTACGTCTTCGAGCCGGAGGCCCTCAAGTACTTCAATGTCAAGCCACCCTTCAAGCTATCAAAGCACGTCATACCGAAGATGGTTGAGGACCGCGTAATATACGGGTACGTCCACAACGGGATATGGTCAGACATAGGCGTACCCAAAGACTACATGAAGGCAAACTTCCAAGCCCTACAGCACATGCACCCAAACGGCTACATCGCCCCCTCAGCCGACATAGATGACGCGGAAGTAATTCAACCATCATTCATTGGCGAAGGAGTGAAGCTATCCCAAGGAAGCGTCGTAGGCCCCCTAGCAGTCGTGGGAGAGGGCTGCGAGATAGGCCCGCTAACCAGGATAAAGGACTCCGTACTCCTAGAGAGGGTAGTAATAGAGGGGCCAGCCCACATAACGGGATCCGTAATAGGTGAGAGAACATACGTAGGCAAGTGGGTCCGCATAATGCCTGGCTCAGTGCTTGGTGACGAAATAGTCATAGATGATGAAGTCCTAATAGCCAAGAACACCATCATCCTACCGTACAAGGAAATAAGGTCAAGCATAGAGAAGGAAGGCGAGGTAGTACTGTAAATCATGAGCAGACTAAATTTAAGTCGCTCTACAGATACATATGACTTAGGTAAAATGATGTCACTAACAATGATCAGGCTAAACAAGCGTTGGGCAAGGAAGGGTGTCTCCGAAATTATTTCCCTAACCCTACTCATACTCATAGCAGTAACCGTAGGCACGACCTTCTACCTAGCAGCCAAATCAGCAATGGACGCCCAATACAGGAGATTAAGCGAGGATCTCGAAAGACTCAACAACGTAGCCCAGCTCCAGGCAAGCATAGTTGACGCCTACTACAACTCAACAGACTCAACAATACATGTCTTCGTGTACGTAAGCAACGATAGCACCCCGGTAGTAATAGATACGGCATACATCGTGAATGTTACCACATCCACGGTTATATTAGTGCCTAAGGCCGACCTAATTCAGGGATTCGGCACTCAATTGCCAAGCGGGATAAACGAGCTAATAATCAGGTATCCCCTAACGTCAGGAACCTATGAAATAGTACTGACCGGGCCAAACGAGGTTAAGCTAATAACCTACGTAACTGCGTGAGGGAGGCGGAATGAAGACAGGAAGTAATACTAGGGGAAGGAAAGGCGTCTCAACGATAATAGCGGCGATATTCATACTGGCAACCCTCCTAGCATTCCTCCTAACCTTCACATTCATATTACAGAGAATGGCGACAACAACATCCAACGTAATAAGAGCAAACCAGCTCCTCCTCAAGAAACAACAGGAAAGACTAACAATAAACTCCATAACAATAACCGGAACCTCAGTAACAATCACCGTAACAAACGATGGCACACAACCAATAATACTCGTAAACTACATCATAAGAAACAACACCGTAAAAATAGTAGGGAAAATAAGTCCCGAGAAGTATATTGCCCCACAAACAAGGACAACACTAACCATAACGACCCCATACACCCTAAGCCCGGCATCAACCTACGAAATAACGCTAATATCGGAGCTAGGCAACGCCTTCAAAGCAACATACCCAATACCAACAACAAACGCAACAACC
>JALVVU010000163.1 GCA_027023255.1 Desulfurococcales archaeon | reverse complement strand
CACAGGAGTTCCGGGACGTGAAAATCGCCGCAACCATAGTGATAGGCAACTTAGGGTTAGACCCGGAAGAATATGCTGGACTCCTACCCAACCCCTACTTCCTAAGCGGTGCTGAAGACGACATCCGAGTCACTAAGCAGGCAAGGAAGCTTAACGCGCTGCTAGATGGCAATGTCGTCGAAATAAATAACGTGGTAGTAGCTGGTGTGGGCGGTATAGACCCCCATCAAAACATGGAGCGCGTGTTAAAGCTAGTAGATGCGGGCACATTAGGTAAGAGAATTGACATTACCCTATCTTACCACCCGCCCAGGGGTTGCGGGGACCTCATAGGAACCCTTAAAGTACGTAGGGGACTTGACGAGCTTAGAACCTTTATCGAGAAGATACGCCCCTCACTCCACATATGTGGTGGTGAGTACGTCGACACGTGCTTAATCAACGACACAAAAACGTATGTGTTAGGCAAGGGCGAAGCGTACGCCTTGATCAGGAAAGATCGCAAATCCGTTACTTCCAGAATATTACCATTAGGGCATTAGCACAACCCTTAAAGTTCCCTCGCCATTAACCACGCATCCTCGCCATCCAGGTAGTACTTCCTCAATTGCTTCACTTTCCGGAAACCAAGCTTCTCGTAGAGCCTTATCGCTGCGTCATTACTAACGCGGACCTCCAGATAAACCTCGCTTGCCCCATAGACTTCCTTAAGCCTCCTCATGGCTTCAATCATGAGCCTCATGCCTATACCACGCCTCCTGAACTCCGGAAGCACCGCGATACTTACTATGTGCCCGAGTTTCTTGAAAGGCTTCCAGTATACGTACCCTAAACCGCGATCCACCCTCGTCATAACATACCCGACTATCCTCCCATCAACCTCTGCAACTAGGAACGCCTTACCCCACAAACGCAGGTGATCCCTCCAGAAATAGTCTGGGTAATGCTCGGGGAGTGTTTTGAGGTTGATACGGATTATTTCGGGAAGGTCTTCCTCCCTAGCTTCCCTAATAGTTACCTTACCGCTTTCCTCGCTACTCAACAACCGCACCTTGATTTAGTTTATTACGGCGTCATAATAACTTTAGTTTAGTGTGGGCATGCATGCCGCTGAAGGAACCGCCTTACCACCCGATCCAGGAAATAGAGGGAACTAAGGCACCCGTGCTATCAGGGAGGAGGATCGCGTTCGGATTAACGGGCTCGGTAGCCATCTACAGAACCATCGACGTTATGAGGGAGTTAATCCGGAGGGGTGCTGAGGTCTACACCGTACTGAGTAAGGCGGCGGCCGAACTCGTGAGGCCCGCGTTAATTGAGTGGGCTACGGGCTCCAAAACATTCACGGGCTTCGCTGGCGAGACCGGTCATGTTGCCCTAGGCAAAACCTGTGACTCTATGGTGATCGCGCCAGCCACGGCAGACATACTCTCTAAGATAGCGCATGGAATATGCGACAATCCCGTCTCGCTGACTGCAGTGGACATGCTTGGGCTGGGTAAGCCACTAATACTTGCGCCGGCTATGCACCGCGGTCTCTGGAGGTCCCCACCAGTAGTAGAGGCTATCAAGAAACTTGAGAGGTTCGGCGTCACGATAATACCACCAGTGGATCTCGAGGGTAAGGCGAAGTACCCCTCAACAGAGGACGTTGTCGCTGCTGTGGAGGCCGTGACGTTAAGGGGTAGGGACCTTAGGGGACTTAGAGTGCTTGTTACTGCCGGACCCACTCGCGAGTATCTCGATAATGTGCGGTTCATAAGTAACCCCAGCTCAGGGAGGATGGGTGTCGCCATAGCGCGTGAAGCGTTCTTCAGGGGAGCGCGGGTGACCCTTGTGCACGGTCCCTTAAGCGTCAGTAAACCCCATTATATACGAAGCATAGGCGTTGAGACAACCGAGGAAATGCTCCAGGCAATCATCAAGGAATTATCCGGGAGCGAATACGATGTCATCGTAATGGCTGCCGCCCCCGCAGACTTCAGATTCAGCAGAAGGTTTAGCGGGAAGGTAAGAACTGGGTCAGGCCCCATCACCATCACGCTAGAGCCCACGCCCAAGATCGCCATCGAAGTTAGGAAACGCTTCAAGGGTCTCCTAGTGGGCTTCGCGGCTGAGTGCGTTGCCGGCGACCTGAACACCTTAGCGGAGGCAGCCCGTCACAAGATGCTGGAGAGGGGCTTCGATATCATTGTGGCTAATGACGTGTGTGCTGAGGGCTCTGGCTTCGCAACGGAAACTAATGAAGTGCTGATAATAGTGAAGGGTAAGGAGCCTGAGCACGTCAAGTTAACGTTGAAGTCGGAGGTAGCTCGCAGAGTAATGGATGCTGTCCGGGATGAGGTTTATGCGGGAGGTCACGCTCCAGGTTCCGCTCCACGTTAGCGGGTTCTGGGTGCCTTATTACGGCCCGGCACCAACGCTGACAGGGTCCGTCGGTGTCGGGCTGACGTTGAAGCCTTACCTCACAGCCAAGGTTACTGGCGCTGATGATGTGGTCTTGCTAAACAACGTTGAGATTCAAGGAGGGTTAAGGAACTCTATAGTTAGGCTAACGGGTGTTGAGCGTTTCGGCGTAGTTGCGGAGGCCCCCGCCGGGCTAGGGGAGGGTTTCGGGTTGAGCGCCGCCTTAGCCATAGCTATGGCTATCTCAGCACAGCTAGCATCCCAGCGCGAGCTACGTTTAGAGGAGGTGCTTCGACACGCACACATCGCTGAGGTCGAGAACCTCACAGGCTTGGGCGACGTGATTGCCGAGGCGTTGGGAGGCGGTCTCGTAGTGCGTGTTAAGCCCGGCCCTCCAGGCTTAGGGGAGGCCTTCAGCATTAAGGTAAGAGGCAGGATCAATGTGAGCACCGTCCTCATAGGGAGGACAACTACTCCGGAGATGCTTAAGGACTTCGCCGGGCGAATAAGTCTCTATGGGAGGGAAGCTATGGCTAGGTTCCTGAAGAACCCGGGATTAGAGGTGTTTGCCGATAATGCCCGGCTCTTCAGCAGGCTTACAGGCATGATGAGTCCTGAGGTGGAGGGTAGGGTTAGCGATATTCTCAGGCAGACCTTGAGGAGTGGATGCGTGATTAACTTCTTTGTTAAGAAGTCCTTACTCGTCGTGATCCACGGGTCAGAGTGCGTGGATGAGGTTACACGCGAGTTAAGTAAGCTCGGCAGGGTTAGGTTATTAAGTATCGCAGAGGAAGGGACGTCGGTGCGTGGAGCTTGACTCACTGGGTACCCAAGAGCCATCCGAGATACGAGTCCCTAATCACGCGGGAGAAACTCATCCAAGGCTTTGAGGAAGGCTACGTGGCGGTGGCTGGACTCATAGCCCACGGTAGGGGAGAGTGTTTCGACTACCTAATAGGTGAACACACCATAGAACCAGCTATTAAGGCCATACGGGCGGCTGCTGCCGCCTTACTCCTAGCTAAACGCCCAGTAATCTCAGTTAACGGAAACGTAGCTGCGCTGGTACCTGAGGACGTCGTTAGGTTAGCGGAAGTCACAGGAGCGAAGATCGAGGTGAACCTATTTTACAGAACCGAAGAGCGGGCGCGTAAGATCGCTGAAGTGCTGAGGAAGGCCGGCGCTAAGGAAGTGCTAGGGGTTGATGACGCCACAGCCACGATCCCTGAACTAGAAAGTGAAAGGAGGAGGGTTAGCCCCGAAGGCATCCTAATAGCCGATGTCGTCCTCGTACCTCTGGAGGACGGTGATAGGACGGAAGCCCTACGGAGACTCGGCAAGACAGTAATCGCTATAGACCTTAACCCACTATCACGCACAGCTAGGGCAGCAAACATAACTATAGTGGATAATGTTGTTAGGGCTATGCCTAAACTCGTTGAGGAAGCATCAAGGCTTAGAGAGAGTGAGAAAGAGGAACTGGAGAGCATATTAAGGGGCTACGACAACAACGCCGTCCTGCAGGATGTACTGAGGCACATTGTCAAAAGACTAGAGGAATTAGCTAAGGGGAAACTCACTCTCGAATTCTAACCATCCCACATCACTCCTTAACATCTTTCCTCATAGTCAGTTTCTCACGGAGCTTGCTGAGTTCCTCCTTACTCATGCTCCAGTACTCGCCCTCCGCGGGGAAAGCACCTTTACGCACGTCCTCAGCGTACCTCCTGAGGGCATCAATCATTACGTTATATAGGTCAGCATACTTACGGGCGAATGGCGGGGGAGTGGGGTTTAAGCCTAACACATCATGAATCACGAGTATCTGCCCGTCACAGTCAGGGCCTGCACCAATGCATATTGTAGGTATGCGTAGTTCCTTGGTCACCTGCGCCGCTACCTCGGCAACGGTATTCTCAATCACTACCGAGAAAGCACCAACATCCTCCAGAGCCTTAGCGGCTTCGATCACCTCCATGGCATCCTCGGCTTTCTTACCCCTAAGCTTGTAGCCCCCTAGGACTAGATAGCGTTGAGGGTTAAGACCAACGTGCCCCATCACCGGTATTCCTGCCTTAACCATCGCCTCAACCTTATCTAGGATCTCCTCACCACCCTCAACCTTAACCGCGTCTGC
Organism: Desulfurococcales archaeon; assembly: GCA_027023255.1. Lineage (GTDB taxonomy): Archaea > Thermoproteota > Thermoprotei_A > Sulfolobales > NBVN01 > WAOL01. Next base: position 2,269 of record JALVVU010000163.1, on the reverse strand, counting down.
CCCTGCCTTCAGGAGTTTGCCAGCGTTACGCACAGCCTCCTCCCGGCTGACCTCGTAACTTAGGAATGGCATGTCAGCAACAACTAAGGCTCTTGGTGTCGCATTAACTACTGCCCTAAGGTGATGCATGATGTCATCCATAGTCACGGGCAAGGTCGAGGGATACCCTAGCACCACCATCCCTAAGGAGTCACCCACTAAGATCCCATCAACACCTGCTTCATCCACTACCTTAGCCTGATAGTAAGTATACGCAGTAACCATGACTATTTTCTTACCTTTCTTCTTCATTTTAATGAAGTGGTGAGGAAGTATCTTATCACTCATCGCAGTCATCGCCAATATACTGGGGGTAACGCTAAATTAATGTTACCGTGACACGCCACGAAGCCGAATTCTCTCCAAGAACTTCACGATGTTCCAGAGAGCATAATTAACTAGACACACTTTACCAACCTTAAGACCCTCTAAGTACACGGAACCATTTATGTAGTCCACCTCGGTCCGCTTCCTCGACCTTATGTCTTGAAGCATGGATGAGTAGTTCTCGGCAGTGTTTCTAGCAACGCTAAGTAACGCATCCGCCGGATCCTTAGGTAAGGACACACCCTTAGCGATCGCCACCTCCTTAACCTCATTGGCAGCAGCTAACGCAACGTTCCTGGCGTAAACATCCTCGTTCACAACCCCGTTCTTAACGTTAAGTATAGTCGTCACCGGGTTAATTCCAGCGTTAATGCCTAGCTTAACCCATCTGTAGCCCTCACTCTCGTCAACGTAGGTGAAGCTAATTACGCGCAGTAATTCCGACACGTGCTTAGCGACTGCGTGAAGTATTGAAGGGGCCCTCCTGCGTTTTGGGCCAATGTAGCTTGGGCCAATACCGGTGAGGCGAACCTCATGCCTACTCACGCGGTTAGCTCCGAACCCGATAATGGCTTGCAAAACGTTATTTGGGCCCACGATCTCCTCAGCGAGTTCCGTGGAGCCTAAACCGTTCTGGCACATAACTAAGATGGAATCCCTACTAAGTAGTCTGGAGAGCTCGCTTAACACGTTCTTAACGTCATATGCTTTGACGCAGATGAAGGCAAGCCCTATCGAGCCTGGCTGAACATTACTGTACGTTGCGTGTAGACCCTCAATAGTTCTTTCCCCTTCACCCAGTACCTCCACCTTAATTCCATGCTCCCTATAGAGCTCAGCTACTTGGGCATTCCTGTGGATTAATACTGGCTTAATGCCTACTTCATTTAACGCGTAGGTAATGACAGAACCTACAGCACCTACCCCAACAACGGCGACGCTGCCCTTAATCAAGTCACGAGCGGTCAATTTCCTCTATACCTATGCTTACTCTCTTCAACTCCTTACTAGGCTTTACCCCACTGACCCCAGCACTGCTAACACCACGTTCCGTAACCCGTGATAGTGTGAGGGCCTGCCTCGCTAGCTTCATGAGCGTGGTTGCCTTGCTTATGAAGTCTGAATACTTGTTCCCATACTTGCTGGCCTCCTTCATAACCTTAGCGACTACTGGTAGCTCATTCATGATTATTTCCCTAAGCATTTCCCTGTCCACGCTGCTTAGCTTACTCTTCCTGCATAGGGCCTTAACTTTTGATAATAGGGAATCTATGTTCACGGCCTCCATCTGAAGTTCGAGAACGTAGGCCTCAGGATCATCTATCTCGTTAACAACACCCTCGTTTGACCCGTAGTCACTAAGGACCGCCTCCACAGCCTCACGGTCAGTGAACACGTACCAATGCTGGGCCGCCGACTTGTAGGAGGTTTCGATGATGCCGTACTCTCGCTCTAGTATGCGAAGTAGCTGGTTTGGGTTATATCTGAAGCCCCACTCACGGAGCTTCACCACTAAGCCTCTGAAGTCGAAATCCCCAGGGTATTTCCTTCCTTCGGCGCGGTACTCGTCAGCAGCTTCAAGTGCCGCCCTAAGAACGTAGTAGGCCCTGTCACCATACTTCAGCAGGACTTCCTGCACTAATGACTCAGTAATCGATACCACTACCTCCCTCCCTTCCCTCCTACTCGTCTCTACGTCTAATAAAATCGGGTATAATGAAGGATGTTACAAAGCCCTGTGAACAGGTATTAATGCGGTATTACCGCTATCACATCATACTCGCGTCCACCTCATCAGATCTATATATTGGTTAAACGCCCTCTTTTAGTGGCGAGGAAGGGGTATGTCCAGTAACGGTTACGCCATTAGGCTTGAGGGGGTCGTGAAAACCTTCGGGAAGAA
>JALVVU010000162.1 GCA_027023255.1 Desulfurococcales archaeon | reverse complement strand
ATCTCATGATACTCGTCAATAACACTTTGCCTCAGCCTCCAGAGAGGGTCATATACGCCATAAAATTCGCTGAGTGGTTCCTTAGCGTAGGTGGTAAAAAGGCAATACTTGCTGGCGGGCTTAACTCAAAGTTCCGGGAAGGGGAGGAAGAATTCAGGTGGATATGTATAAATAACTGCGGATGGAGCTTTAGCGAACCACAGATGGAGAAGGGGCTCTACATAGTGGGCCCGCTTGCCACGTTCTTTACAATATTTAACGTCATGAAGATACCCACGCTCTTAATATTTCCGTACACAGAGCCAAGTAAGTACGATCCGGGAGCTGCGGCGGTGTTCGTGAGAAAAGTTAGTGAATTACTGAACCTAGACATCGATATTGAGGACTTGTTGCAATACTCGAAGCTAGTGGCTGAGGCAGAGGCGGCGCTGGAGGAAGCCATAAAGTCATCGAGGAAGGAGGAGAAAGGCCCGAAGCCATACATGTGAGTTTCATTAAAATTCTCTAATCCAGTTTAATGCATTGAATATAGTTGCTCACTTCGCAAAACTCAAGAACTTCCCTACACGTATCGGTGTCTTCGATGTCTGAAGCATATACGAACTTAACATGCGCTTGGGTATCCTGCGCTATCTTGAGTATTCTCCGTATTGTGTCGCACATCATATTAATTATGCTTGGTTCCGGGTGTAAGGGCGCTTCGAATTGTGAGTATGGATAGGTTTCATCGATATCGTAGGGCACGATATCGAAGAAGGGAACGTAGAAAAGTATGGCATGCTCGTCTGTGATGTCGGTATCCTTTAATATCTTTTTGAAGTGTTCGGCATCATGGAAGGGTTTTACAAGGGTGTTGGCCGGAACCAGTACTATATTGCGTATGGTTCCGCTCTCTATTTCCTTCAGTATTCTCTCAATAACTCTTTTCCTGTGTCTTAGGAGTTCCGGCCTAAAATATGATGTTCTATTATACAGGAATAGTCCCCTGGACTTCCCCCTTATCACGGGATCTAGTCTCTCAATCCAGTCAACATACTTAATCACGTGATTCAGGGCTTCCCTAACATAAGGATGAGTACGCGCCCTTTCCTCTATTAGCTCCCATAACCTACCTTCCCTTATGGCTTCCTTTATCCTACGTATCTCTCTGGCTATGACATAGAGGTTATGAGTAGCGATTAGTCTAACGCGTTCTTCACGAGGCATCTCGAGGATTTCCTTGGGCTCGTACTTACTACATATTGGGCACTCGCAGGGCAGGTAATCTAACTCCTTTATCCTATAAGTCCCGTGCTCTGTTATGTACCGACCGTCACGAGCGTATAATATGTAGGATGCGGAATCGAAACTATCTATACCTAGCGCCACCATGAGCGGCATTATTATTGGGTGTCCTCCACCAAAGAGGTGCACGGGTTTGTCGTGGGGTAGGTATTTCTTAGCAGTAGCTACCATGTCAACTATTTTCCAGAACTCGTACTTCTCTAAGACCGTGACGGGAGACCCGATGGCGTACATTCCATATTCATTCATGGATGAGGCAGCTGCTGCGGATCTCGCAACTAAATCTACGTAAACTCCTCCCTGTATTGGTAGTACCCATAACGTTTTGCTTTGCTCTATCATGTCTGCCACAGCTTTAGCCCTTCGGAGAGTCTCCTCCACACTCGCTAGTGCTTCCTCGTAAGTGGAATCGTCTCTTGTAGGGATATCGGCTATGACTGCTATGTCGGAACCTATCCTATCTTGAAACTCGACTATTTTGATGGGGTCTATTCTAATTCTCTCCTTACCGTACATCAACAATTGGTAAGCGCCTGAATCAGTCATTATAACGCCGTCATAACCCACTACCTTATGAACACCCATTTTAACAGCTTCATCGCCGAGGCGCTGCATTATTATAAAGGCATTAGTGATTATCTGGTTGAACCCTATCTCACGGATCTTCTCTACGGTAACGGATTCTTTAGTCCTGAAGGGATTCACGACGGGAAAGAATGCTGGTGTTTCAATGGTCCCACTCTTTGTACGTAACTTCCCTATGCGCCCAGCTAAGTCCTTATCCTTTATCTCGAAGCTCACCTTACATCCCAGGGTCTCCGTGGTATTTCGCTAATAACATTAAGCTTAACGCAAGAACAAGCCTTGAAGGGAAAAATAATAGCGTCTTTATTATTTTCGCTTCTTTTCCTCCATGTACTCTTCCCATACGCTGTAGATCTTACTGGCTAGGCCTCCTGAACCCTCTACACCATTAACACTTACTTTGTACCTGTCATAGATCATGACTGTTCCCGCCTCTTTAAGTACCCTCACGGTTCCGGGGGGAAGATTCAATTTAGTCTGTATTATATGTGCGAATTCCTCTGGATCGAAGAGGGGTCTTTCGGCTGAGATTATCTCGGATATCCTATTGCCGTTTATGAAGACCTTATAATACTTCTTACCGTTACTGCACTTCGCGTCCTGAAGAACTAGATGCAGTGTTAGTCTATCACCAGCGTCAATCCCTACGAGTTTCCCCTCGTAAATTGTCCCATCGACAAGTTTAACTGTTACAACGTTTCCAACAATACCTGCAAGTTCCGATATCAGATTCCTTATGGCGGTCTGAACGCTCATGACCTATACCTAGTGGTGTAGATTACTTTTTCCGAATTTAAGCTTATTTTAAATCTTATATCCGTGCGTGATACGTAGTCTTCTTAGCTTCCTAAAGTCCTAATCTTAAGGTATACCTTATCCATGATTGAGAAAGCGTTGCATAGGTCCTCATTTTCGGATTCTATAACCAGTAGGAAGCCCCAGAGGGAAACCAGTAGTTTGTGAATTATCTTTGGCTGTGGTTCCTTAAGCAATTGCTTTTTCTTGCTCATTACGTAGCCCCATATTACCAAGTCCTTTCCTTCTTGGTACTGTGGTTTTTCGCGGCTTAGGGTCAGCTCTACGGTTTCGCCTTCCTTGAAAATCATGAGGTCTTTCACCAGATCTATGTTTGCCTTAACGTCTCCACAGTCAATAGTTATTATGAAGACTTTTGGTATCTTTGACCGCTCTATCTTGCTTACCTTTCCCTGAAGCACGATTTTACCGTCGCTTATCTCCATAATCAGGCACCTACTTACCTAGATGTATTTCACTTTTTAAGCTAAGCTCTAGTATGGGGAGGCCAGTGCGTGATAGTGACATTCTATGTTATGCTGTAAAGTCTAAGACTTCGGAGGAGGTCATAGTGGACTTCATGCCCATTATCAGGGGTTTCTTGTCAGCATGTCCGGAAGGCGAGGTCGAAACAAGGTCTGTGTTTTCTACTTACGGGGAGAGCGTCTACGTTATCTTTAGAGTGGGTGACAGCAATCCTGAAAAGTGCGGAGGGGTTGCTGAGGCATTACTGAGTGCTTTACTTCCTGAAACGCTAACGTATGAGCGGGTAAGATGCGAGAAGTTATTCCCTTTCCCCAGAGATCTCTACGCTCGTACCTCGCAGTTCTTCGAGGAAGAAATCGTATTATATTAAGTAAGCTGAGAGTGACAACGCTTGCAGGAAATGGCGGCGACATCCGTATAGGGGTAACCATTAATAGACCGCAGCGAGAGGTACGCCTACGTCATGCTGATTTCCTAAGGCACTGCATAATCGTTGGAACAACAGGCTCCGGAAAGTCAACCACAGCGGGTATTATCGCCAGCCAATTATCAAAATTCGGAATTGTGATAATCCTTGACTGGTATGGGGAGTTCCCGCAAATATTTGACAGAATTAATCATAAGTACATACACTACAGGGCGTCGGAACGTAACAAGATACCTGTTCCGTCAAGAATCGAATCAATAATCAATATATTGGAGGAAGTACTGGATCTTACCTCACCGCAATCCTACATTCTCAGAAAAGTCCTTAGGGAGGGACTAACAAGTTTCAAGGAGGTTCTCCGCGCCGTTGATGAATTCGAAGTAACTGCTAGATGGATGGTTGAGTCAAAGTATGCCTTGCTTCGAAAACTTGATGCGCTTTTCTCCGATCAGTACATAATCTACTTAGGTTCAGCCGATGAGTGTGGTCTAGTGAGCGTGCTTAAGAGGAGTGGCAGAAAGCCAGTGGTCGTCGACTTGAGTGTCTTTGAGGAATATGGGGTCAGAAAATTCATGGCGCTCTTGGTTCTTAGGTTATTAGAGGAGTTCAAGAGCCGGCACCTAATTAGGGACAAGGTTTTCGTGATCGTGGATGAGTCACATAACATCTTAACCAGCAGTAAATCATTACTGGAAAGGATGATGGCTGAAGTGCGGAAGCTTAATATGGGTATAACACTGATTACGCAGTCACCGGCTCTTCTGAGCTACAGGATAATATCGAACTCTAATATCAAGATAATCCATGCGCTAAAATCACGAGATGATGTGGACGTAATAGCCCGGTCTGTGGGAAGTGGCGTTGCTGTTGATAAAGTACTGCCGCGGCTGGGGGTTGGTGAGGTCGTTGTTGATGCACCCTCACTCGTAAGCCCCGTGCTTGTTAAGGTTAACTATACTTAGCAATGAACTCGAGAACTTCTGTTGATATGTGGTGCTCTAACCAATCAATGTTTGTGACGCACGGAGAAACACCCTTGATGATATTCATTACTTTCCTAGTCACTTCGATTACTGTGAGACCAGTCACATCTACCTCGCATACCTTTTCAGGGCCACAGGCTGTGATGGCGTTATTAGTGCACGATCCCATTAATTCGGCTGCCACGTTCTCGGCTATTTTCTTGGGTGTCCACCATCTCCTCTCCTTCAATAGCCTTCGAAGAAGTTCTTCAGGATGGATCCGAAGAACTATTACTACGGCTACGTGATGACTTGGTACTAGTTCCCCGTAATGACTGTCAATGATTACAGGTGTATTCGAATTTGATATGATGTTATTCAGTAGGTTTACTAGTAGTTCTTCACGTATAATATAGGTGTCTCTGGATCCGTCGTAGCTTTCAAGAAGGCAGGAGACTGCAGAAAGTGTTGATAAATTCACGTACAGTGCGCCTAATACTGTGCTCAGTAATAGTGCGGTACTAGTTTTACCTGAACCGGGTACTCCTGAGATAACTATAGCTTTCTTGCCCTGCAGGGTGTGGATCATTGGTGCCTCCACTGTGAAGTAATAGTGAATTACGGTTATTATCGCTGGTGTATTCCTAAAATCAAGGAAGGAATCATTCTCCTTAAGTGATGCGGTACAATGAATCTTTAAATAAAATTATTATTAGGGGTTAAAATGCTAGCTTAGTCTTTCTTCTCCTCCTTCTTTTCTTCCTTTACCTTTGACGCGGCTATTATGTCGTCTATCCTCAGAATTAGTGTTGCAGCCTCCGTTCCGGCCTTAAGTGCGTTGACCTTGACGGCTAGTGGCTCTATTACTCCTAGCTTCTCCATGTCCTCTATCTTACCCGTGAATACGTTGACGCCGTACTTGACGCCGTCCTCCTTGCTGTGGGCCTGCCTTAAGTCTGAGACTATGTCTATGGGGTCAAGACCCGCGTTCTCTACTAGCGCTGATATCACACCTTCTAGTGCCTTAGCGAATGCCTGGACAGCTAGTTGCTCCTTACCGCTTACGTGGGTTGAGAACTCGCGTATGTGCTTGGCTATCTCGGCCTCGAAGGCGCCGCCTCCGTACACGATCTTCGGATTCCTTAGTACGTCCGCCACCACACTTAGGGCATCTCTTAGTGATCGCTCGGCCTCGTCAACAATCCTCTCTAAGCCGCCACGGATGACAATGCTCACGGCTTTCGGGTCCTTAGTACCCTCTATGAATACCATCTTGTCCTCACCAACTTTCCTCTCCTCCACGAGTTCTGCATAGCCTAGGTCCTCAGGCGATAGGTCGTCAATGTTGCTCACAATCCTTCCCTTAGTCGCGCGTTCAAGCTTCTCCATGTCTGATCTCTTTACTCTTCTTACTGCTAGGATTCCTTTCTTTGCTAGGAAGTGCTGTGCCACGTCATCAATACCCTTCTGGCAAATCACGACGTTAGCACCCGTAGCAGCAATCTTCTCAACCATCTCCTTGAGTAGGTTCTCCTTTTGCTCAATGAATTTCCTCATCATTTCGGGATCACTAATCCTAATCTCGGCGTCAATCTCGGTCTTCTCTATTTCTAGTGGTGCGTCGATTAGCGCTATCTTCGCGTTCTCAACCCTCCTAGGCATACCAGGATGCACAACCTCCTTATCCAACACAATACCATAAATCAACTTAGTATCAGCTAAGGATCCGCCATGCTTCTTTATTATCTGGATATTGTCTAAGTCCACGTAAATTCTTCCCTTCCTCTCCTCAGCAACTTGCTTCACAGCCTTAACCGCAATCTCGGCAAACTTCTCCCTAACACCGTGCACAGCCTTGCTTGTTAGGGCGGTTGAGGCAATCTTCTTTAGGATTTCCTCATCGTCTAAGCTGACGGATTTGGCAATTCTCTCCGCATGCTTTATTGCCTCATCTAACGCCTTCTTAAATCCATTTATTATGACGGTCGGGTGTACGTCCTTAGCTAGGAGGTCCTCAGCAGCCTTAAGTAGTTCGCCAGCAAATATCACGGAGGTTTTGGTACCATCACCAACCTCCTCATCTTGGCCCTTAGCTATTTGTACGAGCATCTTCGCTGCTGGGTGCTGTACATCCATCTTGTCGAGTATAGTGGCACCATCATTGGTTATGGTAATGTCGCCTAAGGTGTCCACCAGCATCTTATCCATACCGCGTGGTCCGTAGGTTGTGCGCAGCATCTCAGCAACAGTTATTGCTGCCATCATGTTTGATCTTAGAGCTTCAGCACCTGAGGTACGCTGGGTCCCTTCCTTAAGTATCAGGACAGGTAGCCCCGCCGTCGGAACTATCCCTTTAGCTGACATAGTTAACCCCTTGATTCACTCTT
>JALVVU010000161.1 GCA_027023255.1 Desulfurococcales archaeon | reverse complement strand
AGTGCCTGCACCTCAAGGGTTCTGGAACCTAGCCACGTCCTGCTAGCGATAGGGAGGAAGCATGAGGAGGCACATGGAAGCATACTCTTCAAGTTAACGAGGTACCACAGCGAGGAGGACGTGGAATACGTCTTGAGCAGGGTTCCTGAAGCCGTCAGCAGGTTAAGGAGGATAAGCTCACTTAAGCCCAGCTAACCTAACGCTGCACCTTCTTGAGCACGACCCTTAATGAATCCTCACTAGTGCTGTGCTCGACGATTACGTAGCCCTTACGCTTAGCTATAAGGGAAACAACGGCTAACGGTAGCTTGATTGGGTTAGTCAGTAGCTCCAACTCATCATAGCCCTTGCCTAACTCAGCATTAAGCCTGTACACCGGATCCCCCGTGCACCCCTTACCCTTAACCCGTAAATCCACGGTTACGCGTGGCATTGGCGCTCACGCTTGACTTGTCACTTACCTTGATCATCTGAACTCGCACGTATCCCGTAGATTTTCTCTAGGATCGCCTCTTCCTCCATAGTCTGCTTCTCTTCAACGCTAAGTTCCTTGGGTAACCACTCGGGCTTGACCCGATCTTTATAGTAAGCCCTTATCGCTCTCTTCAACGCCCCCACGGCAAGGATGCTGCAGTGGTACTTTATGGCTGGGAGACCTCCTAAGGCATCAGAAATTTGCCTCCAGGTAACGTTCCATGCGTCCTTAAGAGTTCTCCCTTTGACGAGCTCCGTCAGTATGCTTGCGGCCGCTATATTCGCAGCGCATCCGTAGCTCTCGAAGGTTATGTCCTCTATTACGTCTACGCCGTTCACGTTACTTATCCTTAGGTATAGGCGAATCATGTCGCCGCATGCTGGGCTACCAGCGGTTGAAACTACGGATGGGTTCTTCATTGCCCCCATATTCTTTGGGTTCCTGAAGTACTTCAGAACCTTAGGAGAGTATGGTAAAGGTATTCTTGTGCTCATCCTCTCCACCCAAATAACTGTGTTATTATCCATTAAAAATAGGCGTGTTTTTACCTACAGGTAAGGTTCGCTACCTATCCCTTGCTAGCGAAGTACTCGTTGAACTGCTCGACGTACTTAAAGCCATGATCAGGGAACACTAGGACGTAATCTCCCCCGTTCAAGTCACGCTCTTTAAGGAGTTTCTTAAAGCCAGCTACGACGGCCCCACTACTGAGTCCTATTAAGATACCTTCCTTTCTCGCCACCTCGATGGCTGCCTCAATAGCCTCATCTCTGCCGACGTCCACGACCTCATCAACACCTACCCAGTGAATCCACTTCATCCCGCTTTCCACCCTACGTATGCCTGGGATGACCTCACCCTCCTTTGGTTGGACGCAGTACACGCTTACACTACCCCTGAACCTGTTCTTAAAGTAGAAGGATATCGCTGACATGTGACCTGACGTGCCTATGCCCCCTATCACCGCCTTTGGAACTATCCTCGCGTGCCTGAGCTGGGCTTCAAGCTCCTTAGCCGTGTACCTCAGGTGTACCTCGAAGTTATAGTCGTTCTCAAATTGGTTTAAGTGCAGGGCTCCCTCCTTCCTAGCTGCTTCCTCAACTTCGTTCACGAATTCAATCGTCAGCGTTTTAGGAACCCGCACAACCTCCGCCCCCATTACCTTCAGTAAAGTGTCAGAAGCCTTCTGTATGCTTGACGGTATGTAGAACTTAGCGCTGAAACCGTGTATGGCGGCCATCGCGGCTAAGGCTAAGCCAGTATTCGTTGATGTTGCTTCGTAAATTAATCTCTTCACATCACCCACACCACGCTTTTCTAGCGCCTTAACGAACATGTACCATCCAATCCTATCTTTTATGCTCCAGCTGTAGGGGTTGAAACCCTCCAGTTTCGCCCACACCCTGAGCCCATTACGTGAAAGTGACCTTAGCCCCACTAGCGGCGTTGGCCAGCCACGATAAAGCAACTCTAGAGTATCCCTGTAGATCCTCATGGGGCTGGGAGACACGTCATCATATATGCCTAGGCTCTCAATAGGTATGAAGATCCTTGAGTCACTCTTGGAGATGGGGACCAACTTAGCCCCTATCTTCTTCAGGGCGTCCAGTATCTCCTGATGTCCTACTAGTCTGAGATCGTCATCAACTAGTACGGGCCTTAATACTCCGCCCGTCCTGAGGATCTCAGCTATGGTGCTTAGTACTTCACTTAGTCCTAATTCCCTATCTACCTTTACCCTATCTACGGGTACTATTGTCACGTCATTCCTGACTATATTCATTCACCCTATAACACTGTTATAGAACAGGTATTTATACCTGACCCCCAATCAACGAAGCACTCCTGACCTAACGAGCTCGTTAACACCGCGCTTCAAGGTACTAGCTAGGGCCTCAACATCGTCCTCGGTGTTATAGATATAGAAGCTCGCCCTAACGCTACCCTCGTGCGCGCCGAGGACCTGGTGAAGGTGTTGCGCGCAATGAAAGCCGCTCCTGACCGCTATGCCCTCAGAATCAAGTATTGACGCTACTAGGTGCGGGTTAACCCCGTTAATGTTGAAGGATACTATTCCTATCCTTAATGAGGGATCCTTAGGTCCGTATATTACTACCCTATCTTCGAGAACCTCCTTAAGCCTCCTCACCGCATGCTCCGCCAACCGCATAGAGTGACTCCTTACGTCATTCATCCCTAACTTAGTCAAGTACTGTACGGCAGCAGCTAGGCCTATACTCCCCGCTATGTTGGCTGTGCCCGCCTCAAATTTCCAGGGTGGGTCGGCAACCTCATACGTTACTGAACCATCACTCAGTCTGACTTCCTTAACCATCCCTCCACCCATGATTGGTGGGGGCAGCTCCTCCGCCAGATCCGACCTTAGGTAGAGTACGCCAATACCTGTTGGTCCAAGCATCTTATGTCCGCTAAATGCTAACGCGTCCACACCGAGCTCCCTTACGTTAATAGGCATGTGCGGTACGGACTGAGCGGCGTCCAGAACTACGAGTGCGCCGACCTGTGATGCTTCCTTCACAATCCTCCTCACATCATTAAGCGTGCCTAGTACGTTACTTACGTGCGTTACTGCAATCACCTTAGTCCTAGTCGTCACTGCCTCCCCCAGTTCGTCATAGTTTAGCGTATGGTCTGCATTGATGCCTACTACCCTTAGCTTAATTCCTCTTAACTTAGCGATCCTGACCCAAGGGAGTATGCTGCTATTATGCTCCATAACTGTAACGACGACCTCATCGCCTTCCCTCAGGTATTTTTCGGCGACTGAATTCGCGAATATGTTTAGTGATTCAGTGGCGTTTCTAGTGAAAGATACTGACCGCCAGTCTTCACTCCCTATGAACTTAGCGACTACTTCATGTGCTTCCTCGAATGCTTTGCTCGCCTCCTGTGAGAGTGTGTGTACCCCCCTATGTACGTTCGCATTCATCTCCTCGTAGAAATGCCTTACGGCTTCAATGACTTGGCGTGGCTTGTGGGTTGTTGCCGCGTTATCTAGGTATACTAGGCCTTTCCTCCTCTTGAATATGGGGAAGTCCTGCCTTATCTGTTCAGGGTTTAGCATGGGACCCACCTTTAACTGTGTTTAAGTTTGTTCCGCTAAATAAATATGTTATTTGTTGTAGCAAGGTTTAATTCCTTAGAACACCTAATAGCTTATTTAATGTCCTTACACCAATAAATGTGTTATAGGGGGTGGCTATGGACAGGTCTAAACGCAGGCACTCACTGCTGAGGGACGTTGAGAGATTTTCAAGACTATTCTTGGTTAGGGAAATAGGGATAAACGGGATTAGCAAGCTTAGATCCGCTAAGGCAGTCATCGTCGGGTGTGGCGCTACAGGCACGCACGTAGCGGAGCTCCTTGTGAGGTCAGGCTTCGGCGAGTTAAGCCTCATAGACAAGGACTACGTTGACGTGAGCAATCTCTACAGGACCTCCTTATTTACGGAGGACGACGCCAGGAAGGCCGTGCCTAAGGCGGTAGCCTGTGCGGAGGCATTGAGGAGAATTGATAGCTCAGTACGTGTTAACCCTATCGTAGCTAAGCTTAACCCCGCAAATGCTGAGGATCTTCTGCTTGGTCACGACATAATAATTGACGGGACAGACAACTACGCGGCTAGACTCATAATTAACGACGTCTCCGTCAAGCACGGCGTTCCTTGGGTGCTCACGGGAGTCGGGACATGGTACGGGAATGTCTGGTTAGTAAATCCCAAGCAGGGAACGCCGTGTATGCGGTGCGTCTACGGGGCAGTGCGTGACGATGAAAGGGGGAATGCATGTGATGTGCTCGGCGTGGTTCCCACGGCAGTATCGCTTGTTGCGTCGATAGCTGCGGGGCTCGCTATTGAGTACGTTCTAGGCTTAGCCAACCCGGAGACGTCAAGGACGTATTTCGTCGTGGATGCTAAGAGGTTCAGGGTTGATGCCCTTAAACTTGTGAGGAGGGAAGACTGTGTTGCTTGCGGGTTAAGGAGGTTTGAGTTTCTGAATAAGGAGTATAGGGAGGGGTTAGCTAAGCCCGTGTGCGGGACGAAAGCTGTTGAGGTGAACCCTCCTAACCTCCTGCAGTTAAACTTCCATGAAGTACTGAAGGGACTTAAGACAGGGCAGGTTTTGTCAGTCAGTGAATACACCTTAAGGGTCAGAGTTACTGAAGGGTTAGTGATCACAGTCTTTAGAGACGGGAGGGCTATCGTCGACGGAACCACTAATGTTGAGAAGGCCCTAGAGGTTTACGAGACGGTAACAGGTACTAAACTAAGGCAGGAGCACTGAATTACGGCCTTCCTACCTCACCCACACTATTATTTCCCCAGTACTCTCTCAGCAATAGGTCGCAGGATCCGTGGGCGAGCGTATTGCTCACTCTACAGTTATTACTAACTCATGGTGGCTTCCCTTATTGATGACTTCCGCTTTCCCTACTCCTGTTACCTTGATTAAGTCCATTAAGTAACGCACGCATTCCTCGTTATCCGTTAGGACGTGGATTACTTCGCCACTAACGGCGTGTTCGAGTTGGCGAGCTACCTTAACTACTGGCTCGGGGCAGTTCTCCCCCCTTAAGTCTAGGACCCTCGTTTTATGGTGCATTGCGGCGGTACCTCAGCTAGCCTTATTGTATTCCTGTGTTCATAGCGGTATGCATAGCGGGAAAACCACGGCTTCCGATTCTATACCCATCGCGTTAAGTATCCTGTGCACCTCTCCCGCCTCCTTAAGTATGCGGCAGAGCGTGCAGGAAAGCGCTTCAGCACACTTATCCCCTCTCCTAATGCAGTCGGCAAAGTACTTCACAATCCTCCTGACCTTGTCGGACTTACTTATGTCCAGCAAGTACTTAGGTGTTCTTCTCCCAGTGAGGAAGTAGTTTAGGAGGGGTTGGCTGATCCCTAGAGCTTTCGCCGCCTCCAGCTGAGTGTACCCATGCTTCTCCACCAGCTCCTTAGCTATGAGCAACCTGATTGCTGGAAGCACGTACCTCACGAAGACCTCGCAGTATGAGTGCTTAACCACACCCACTACCCGTGAACTATTTAGTAATAACAGAGTTATATGTTCACCTTCCCCTTACCCAAGAGGAATGCCATGATTAGCCCTAACCCCATTAACGTAGCCCCATCATCACCTACGGCAACCACTAAGTAGTAGGGAATTAACCCCGCAATACCTGTGGCTATTACCGCCACCTTAACCGCGGCCGCCGTCAGTATCGCCGAACGGACTGCTTTCCCGAACCTTGACGCGTAGTCCAGAAGGAGGGGAACAGACTTAATGCCTCTAATAAGGACGACGTCACCTATGTTTGACACGACCTCAAGCCTCCCCACAGCCATCCCAACATCGGCCTCAGCTATTGCCTCAACATCGTTTACGCCGTCCCCTACAAACCCAACAGCACCATGCTCCTCCCTAAGCCTCCTCACCAAAGCCTTTTTCTCATCAGGACTTAACTCGTAAAAGAACTCATCAGCACCAACAAACCTAGCTACGCGCTCAACCCTACCGCGCCTATCACCACTAGCAATAACTGTCCTGAGACCGCGCCTCCTCACAGCCTGGAACACTTCCCTGATACCGCTATCCAGTCCTTCCTCAAGGCACGCCACACCAGCAAGAACCCTGTTAACCGCCACGTAAGCCACCATCTCCCCCTCACTGCATCGAGGCGCTACCCCAACATCAACTCCGTGCTCTGCCAGGAACTCCTTAGAGCCCAGGAGGACTTCGGCACCGTTGACGAGTGCTTTAACACCCTTACCAGGGAATTCCTGAACTTTCGAGGGAACGGCCTCGCTTAACCCCGCTAAGGCTCTTGAGACGGGGTGATTACTTGCCTTAGCCGCACCACCAACGTACTCCCTAACGAGGTCTTCGCTGAAGCCGTTTAGGGTTATTAACCTAGACAGCTTTAGTTCCCCTAAAGTTATCGTGCCCGTTTTGTCAAGCACTAGGACCTTAACGCGCTCTAAGTCCTCCAGAACCCTACCTCCTCTAACAACAACTGATTTCCTAGCTAAGGTAGCCAGAGCTAACGCGGTGGCCGTCCCTGACGAGATTATGAAGGCGCTAGGACATCCTGCCAGCAGGAGTGGGAGTGCCTTGTAGGGTGACGTGAGTAGGGATCCGGCCGTAAACATCGACAGGATTAAAACGGTGTAGGGCTGGGAGAACCTCTCGATAAACCTCTGGAGGGATGCCTTCCTCTCAAGAGCTCTCTCAGCCTCAAGAACTAGGAGCTGCAGGAGGGATTCCCCAGGATCCTTAAGTACGCGGACACGCACCATGCCTGACTTATTAACGTATCCGCTCATAACGTGTCCCCCCTTACCCAGAGGTCTGGGCTCTGACTCACCAGTAATGTAGCTCGTGTCGAAGAGGGAGTGCCCGTCGATTATGATGCCATCCGCCGGAACCACCTCACCCGGCTTAACTATGACTACGTCGCCTGGCTTGAGCTCATCAATACTTCTTGACACTATCTTCCCGTCAACTTCCACGCTAACTTTAGTGGGTATCAGCTCCCTCAATCCGACTATCTTTCTCT